>RDXM01000170.1 GCA_004292595.1 Candidatus Kapaibacterium sp.
TAAAGGGCTTCCTCAAAGCGCCCATAGTTGCGGACAGTGCATACGCCACTGCTATTGTCCAGTAACAAGCCCCATGACTTCAGTCATGGGGTATTTGACGGGCAATGGCGTAAGGCAGCTAAAGTCCAGTGTTTGTGCGAGGCTTGAGGCATTTTCAAAGCGAATCGCATCCAACGGCATTGCCCGCGCATTCGGGTTTTGGATGAAGGCTTGCACGGTGGAATCTTTCGCCGAGCCGACGGTTACTTTGCCCATATCTACGAGGTTTTGTGCGGTGAGTGGCTGCAAAATACCTTCGCCAAAAAGCCGCAGCGTGAGCGATTCCAACGCGCCGCCCATGCCTTGAAACGAATACGTGAAAAGCGCGACACCGCTTGTTCTGCCGATTTTTCGCGGGGAAAAGCGAATCGTGATAGCTGCCGACTCATTCGGACGCAAGGTCGTGGAGGGCGCGACCGCACTTGGCAACGCGCCCGACGCAGCAACTACGCCGAATGCCCGCAGCGCGAACTGCGTTACTCCGCCGCATTCGCGCCCACAAAGCGCAGACTATCTATGCGCAAAGGAAAGCGCGTTGTATTCAGCACCACTGCTTGCACGACGGAATCTTTTGCCTTGGCAACGAGTGCCAACCCCATGTCAATCACGCGCTGTGTGGAATTTGTTGAGGTGATGAGCGTTGGTGCGACGATAGACCAGATGTTTGCGGAGGTGGAGGTTTGAGCGAAGCGGGGGAGCGTGATAATTTGGGCATTGAAGTTATTTTTGATACTATTAACGCCGCACACTGCAATCTTACTACCGTCCTGACTAAAAGTAGCGTGTTCACTTCTAAAATCTGAGCTGGTATAAAATTCATTGATAAGTGTACCTGAAAAACTATCAAATAGAGTTTATCTAAGTTAGTACGGAGCGCGTCGGCGATAATTTTTGAAATGAGCGAGTCCCACGCATACCTCCATGAGTATATCACGAAACCATGCCGAGCCAAGGCGCAGCGTCTCTTTCACAATGCGAAATACCTTTGCCCCGCCAATACTATGCTCAATCGGCATACGTTCACGAGAAATGGCGCGGTTGCGTTGTTTTTGCTCGCTCGTGAGTTCTGTGACCCGTGGTTTTTTTGTTGGCTGATGGGGGCTGACATTCGCAATCGTCAGTCCTTGAAAACCCGTGTCCTGAAAGACTTCCGTCTCTTCAGGCATCAGAAAATCAATCGTATCAGCACAGCGTTTGTCATGCACACTTCCTGGAAAGGTGTGACGCAGAAAATGGACATGATTATCGGCATCATTCACAAGAAGATTCTTGAGCGCGTGTCTTTTTTTGCCACTATACATCTGACGTTGCTCTTGAGGATTGCTGGGGCGTTCAATCTGACGTTCAGTAGCATCAAGACGCATCTTTTTCCGTTTGTCGCGCGAAAGAACCTCACGGCGTTCGGCGAGGTCGATGTTGTTTCGCGCTGGGAGCATATCGCTGTGCATGAGCGTACGACGCACGACTCTCAGACCAAACTGCAGATGCGGATGTGCCTGACCTTGATACATTCCCCATGCCGCAGCATGAGCTTCTTGTGTTGGATTATTTTTCAGATACCTCAGGACAAACAACAAGACATCATGCGTTGTTTGTAAAACAGCATCAATGCGATTGCTTGGCTTGCGCTTGCGGACCTTCTTCGTTATGGTTTCTTCAGCACGAAGAGCCGTATAGGAGGCAATAAATTCTTTGTGCAACGCAAGAAAATCTTAGTGCGAAAGACCACTGACGCTCTTGAATTGACGGCGATTCTTTTGTAAGGTTTGATAGTTCATTGCGCAATTTCAGCTTTTTGTCTTTAATTACCAAACTAACTTAGATAAGGTTTACTGTATTGAAGGCGCACGGTATCAGTAGGCAGTACTCCCTTCAACGTCCCATACCGCCTTTTATTGCAGACTTCTGCGTAACTTCAGTCAAATCAGTTAAAATTGTGCGAAAACCTAGATTTCATCAGGTATTGTGGTGTTTTTATTCTCATTTTTCCTGCTTGCATTTTTAAAAAAGTACCGTATATTTGCCTACCCACACAATAAAATTATCGTAACATCGTTTGTACGAAGAACAAAGGGATTAGTTACACTCTTTACGCTGTAATCTCTTTGCATTGTCGAATCGGTATTGTTTTTCATCACCATACAGATATTTTTGCGGATGAACACACAGTTTTACCAGATATTCTTACCCAAATACTGCAAAAACACCTCTGTTCTTCTGCGCCCGTTCCTTTGTGGTCACGCTATTGCCTTCACCAGTCCAGTTTCGCGGCAGTTGTGCGCACACAGTTGTATTTATCTTGCTCTCAACCTTGTCCCCAATTCATAGTTCACTTTAAGACCTCAATCTTGTCTTAAAAGTGGCGTTTTTCTTTCTTTTCACACTTCATGGAGTTTTGTATGAACTTTTTGGTTCTTCTTCGTGAGAATATGCGCTCTGCGGGCAAATCAGTTGCCCACGTTGCTGCGTTATTCGCTGTTGTGTGTGCGCTTGTGCTTGGTACGTCGCTGGACGTATTTGCGCAGCAGCGTACAGGTAAAATCACCGATGCCACAAGCGGCAAAGCACTTGCTGGCGTTCGTATTTTGGTAAAAGGTACAAATGCAGGCGCATTTACCAAAGCTGACGGTACCTTTACAATTAACGCGCCCGACGGCGCAGTTCTTGTGGCTGGTACAACAGGCTACAAGAAAAAAGAAGTGAAAGTTGAAGGCACAGAACTCGCTATCAAACTCAGCGAAGACGTGCTTTTGACAGAAGAAATTGTCGTAACCGCGCTTGGTATCAAGCAAGAGAAAAAAGCTCTTGGCTTTGGTGTGCAAGAAATTAAAGGCGCGGAAGTCGCTGGCTCGAAAGAAGTCAATATTACCCAAGGTCTTGCGGGTAAAGTTGCTGGCGTACAGGTTATTCAATCTTCTGGCTCGGCTGGTGCTTCTGCTTCGGTGCGTATTCGCGGCGTAAGCTCTATCACGGGTAACAACGAACCGCTCTGGGTTGTGGACGGTGTACCGATTGACAACTCAAACAATCAAACTGAGGGCGGAACACGCGGTGTGGATCAATCAAACCGCGCTATTGACCTGAACCCAGATGATATTGAGGATATTAGCGTCCTCAAAGGTGCTGCTGCAACAACCTTGTACGGTATTCGTGCTTCTAATGGCGTAATTTTGGTTACGACCAAGCGCGGTAAAGAAGGTAGCTCTATGAACGTTTCGTATTCGTTCAATATCGGCTTCGATAACGTCAACAAACTGCCAGAATTTCAAAACTTGTGGGGACAAGGGGAGTTCAACTTCTCGAACCCTGCGCAGTTCTTCCCCGCTCAAAATCGCCCCGCAATAGCTGGTGGCGGTGCATTGCGCTCTTGGGGTGCATTGATTGACACCTTGCGCTGGAGCGGCGATGCTCCGCAAACATGGACGGCAGCAGCTCCGTACTGGGACCGTCGTGGTCGTATTGTTGGACAAAGCGCGGCTCCGAATGGTGAGCGTGTTCGCCCTATCAATCAACTTGAACAATACTTCCGCACTGGTCAAACAATGAATCACTCCTTGACCTTGACTGGTGGAAGCAACTTTGGTTCATACTTCTTCTCGCTCTCGCGTATGGACCAATCAGGTATTATTCCAAACAATACCTTTGACCGCACAACATTACGTTTTAACGGTACGGCAAACTTTGCAAAAGACTTCACCGCAACAGGTTCTATCGGTTATACAAATTCGGGTGGAACACGCATTCAGCGCGGTTCTAATACCTCTGGTGTGATGCTCGGACTTGCTCGTACACCAATCACATTCGATTACAGTGGATTTGGTACAAATCCTGCTGATAGAAGCTCGTATTTGTTTCCTGACGGATCACAGCGCAGTTTTGTTGGCATTCGTGCATTTGACAATCCATACTTTACTGCCTTTGAAAATCCTTTCCGCGACCGCGTGGACAGAATGCAGGCATTTTTGGAGTTGAACTACAAACCCGCATCATGGTTGAGCATTTTGTATCGTGTTGGTACAGACTTCTACGCCGAGCGTCGTAAGCAAATCTTCCACCACTCCTCTACCTTTGCTATCGTTGGTAATAATGGTGCTGTTGTTGAAGATAACTACTTCAACCAAGACCTTAACTCCGACCTTATTGCGACAGGTAATTTTGAGTTGGGTGAAGGCTTGAACTTGACCGCACGTGTTGGTCAGAATTTTTATCAATTCTACAACCAAAACCAATACCAGCAAGGTACAGGCTTGTCGTTGCCAGAGTTCTATAACATTGCCGCAACAACAACGCAAATTACCCGCGAATTCCAAACTATCCGCCGCACGGCTGCTGTTTTTGGCGATGTCCAGTTGAGCTACAAAAACTGGTTGTTCTTGAGCGGTATGATTCGTAACGAGTGGGCTTCTACGCTTCCACTTTCTACGCGCTCCTTCTTGTACGGTGGTGCTAACTTGAGCCTTGTCTTTACCGAGATGCTTGGTATGTCGGAAGATGGTTTCTTGGGCTTTGGTAAAATTCGTGCTTCTTACGGTCAAGTTGGTAACTCCGCTCCCGCATATGTGTTGAATACGCCATTTGTAACACCGCAAATTGGTGATGGCTGGACAAGCGCCGACGCGACTCCTTTCCCCTTCAATGGTCGTGGTGGTTTCTTGCAGTCAGTGAATATCGGCAATCCAAATCTTCGTCCTGAAGCACTCACGGAATTTGAAGTTGGTACAGAGCTTCGTTTCTTGAGCGGTTTCTTGAGCTTAGATGTTTCGTACTTCCAACGTACTTCTAAAGACCTCATTTTGCCAGTGCCGATTGCTCGTTCGACAGGCTTCCAAACAATTCGCTTAAATGCTGGTCAAATCAGCAATAGCGGTATTGAAGCTCTTGCAAACTTTACGCTCTACCGCGACGAAGACTTCCGTGCTGAGTTAGGCATCAACTTCACCTCGCTTCGCAACAACGTGGATAGCTTGGCTCCTGGTGTTTCTCAAATTTTCTTGGGTGGTTTTACCAGTGCTGGTGCTTTTGCTATCGCTGGTCGTCCGTATAGCGCGACCTTCGGTTTTGGCTTGCGTCAAGATGCACAAGGTCGTACGCTTATTCAAGGCGCAACCTTGGCAAATGGTCAGCCAAACCCACGTGCAGGTTTGCCTGTTGGTCAAGACCCCATCCAAAAATATCTTGGCGACCCATACCCAACATGGACAGCTGGTATTCGTCCGACCATCAGCTACAAAGGTATTCGCTTGACAGCACTCTTGGATATTCGTCAAGGTGGTGTAATGTGGAACGGTACACGTGCAGCGCAGAACAACTACGGTATGACCAAAGAGACCGAAAATCGTACCGACCGCCCAGCACTTCCAGGCGTTTTGACCGTTGCAGATGCGTCTGCTCCAGGCGGCTGGCGTGCAACAGAAACACCGAACAATATTCCGCTTGCAAGCCCAAGCGACCCGAATGCGTATCGCCGTGTTGAAGATTACTATCGTAACTACTTCAATACCTTCTCGAATATCGGTGAAGGCTTTATGGAAGATATGAGCTGGTTGCGTCTTCGTGAACTCAGCTTGTCGTACACACTTCCAGCGTCTATCTTTGAAGGTTCTATCATTCGTGGTTTGACCGTGAACGCAACTGGTCGTAATATTTGGCTTCAAACAAACTTTAGCGGTATCGACCCCGAAACAAATCTTTTGGGCGCGAATAACGCACAAGGCTTGGAATACTACAATATGCCAAATACCCGTAGCTGGATTTTTGGCGTTCAGGTTAATTTCTAATCATCAAACACGAACTCTCAAAGGAACAAACAATGAAAACATTCTTTTCTCGTGCTGTGATGCTTAGTTTGACGATTGCAGCACTTTCCGCTTGCGATGCGATAATTCCGCCATCTATCAATGTGGACCCGAATAATCCAACATCTATTTCCGCTCCTTCGCTTCTTTTGACACCCGTTCAAGTAAATATCGGGTATGCAATCGGCGGCGACGGCAGCCGATATGCAGGTATTTTCTCGCAATACTATTCTGGACTTGACCGCCAGTTTTTGACTATCAACGACAACTATCAGCTTTCCGAAGCGGACGTTACCACGTACTGGTCAAATCTGTATGCAAGCGGACTAAATGAGCTGATTTTGCTTGCCGATGCAGCCCGCGCCCGCAATGGTGCGAACTACGTTGGTGCTTCTCAGCTTTTGCGTGCGCTTATTTTGGGTAATTTGACCGACGTGTTCGGTGATATTCCTTCTTCGCAAGCAGCTCAAGGTGCGACCAATTTGCGTCCGCAATTTGATTCGCAACAGCAAATCTACACACAAATCCAATCGCTCTTGGATTCTGCATTGACGAATCTTGCGGCTACTTCGCCGCTCGCAATGGGTGCAGACGACCAAATGTATCGTGGCAATATCGCACAGTGGCGCAGAGCAGCAAGCCTTCTCAAAGCTCGCTATGCAATCCGCTTGACGAAACTGAACGCAATGCAAGCGGCAACACAGTCGTTGCAATTCCTTCGCGCAAATCCATTAACGGGTAATGCGGATGATTTGCAAATTACCTTCTCGGCAGGCGCACCGAACCCGATGAATCAATTCCAGAACCAACGTGCTGGTAACATTGATACAAATCGTGCGTTCACAAACTTGCTCCGCCGTTTGAACGACCCCCGTTTCCCACGTTTGACCTTACGCACCAACAATCTATTGTCTTGGCACGTACAAACGACTGCTCCTGTGATTCTTGCTTCGTTTGCAGAAGCAAAATTTATTGAAGCAGAAGCGTTGGCGCGTACTGGACAATCAGCAACAGATGCGTATCGTGACGCTGTTCGTGCTTCGTTCACGAAACTTGGCTTGACAGCTGCTGAAGCAGATACCTATTTGGCGCAAGAGTCTGTTTCTATCGCTTCAACAAGCGGTGCAGAAACGCTGACACGCATTGTAACGCAAAAATTCATTGCTCTCTTCCCAAGCGGTGAAGGCTATAATGAATGGCGACGCACTGGCGTTCCAGCTCTTACACCGAACTCAGGACAAAGCGCAATTCCGCGCCGTTTCCCATATCCGCAAGAAGAACGCTTCTACAATGACGCAAATCGCGTGGCAGCTCTTGCCCGTCAAGGTGTGCGCGATGCTGGCGACCTTGCAACACCCGTTTGGTGGGATGGCGGAAGATAAGTATTTTAGAATGCTATTAGACTTTTCTTGATATTCACGATAAAGTTTGGTAGCAAGAACGCATTTTCATAACTTCATCATTCTGATTGGAGACACTATGAAAAAACTTTTGGTTATGCTTGTTCTTCTTGCACTATGCAGCGCAGGAATCACAAGCTGTCTAGGCGAGACGCGGCGCGGAACACCACCGCCACCGACTCAGCCCGTTGAACCAGATTAAGACAATGGTTCAGCACCATTTCGATGCATACTCGCCCGAAAGTTTCACGACTTTCGGGCGTTTTTTTTACGTTTGTTTGGAGAAGAAATGCGTATCACTGGAGGAACGTTTGGCGGGAGAAACCTGCCATCAAGCGGCTTTGCGGGTATTCGCCCCACGACAGACCGCGCACGGGAGACTATTTTTAATATTCTTCAGAATCACATCGCTCTGGAAGGCACACAGGTATTGGATTTGTGCGCAGGAACAGGTGCGCTCGGCTTTGAGGCAATGAGCAGAGGAGCGGCATCGGTGGTGCTGGTGGAAAAGCATCGTGGGAATGCGGAACTTCTCCGCAAAAGCGCACAAATGCTTGGTGTGGATGCAGAAACGCGCATCCTTTGTGCTGATTGCGTGAAGGCAATTTCTCTTTTGGAACAGCCAGAAACGCAGGAAAAATATCAACTCGAAGCACGAAATTTGATTTTTTGCGACCCGCCCTACGCTGCAAAGCTCATCAATCCTGTGTTTCAAGTCTTAGCGGAATCACCGTTTATTCATGCAGAAGCGGTGTTTGTTGCCGAGCATGATATCCGTGAAGTGGTCATCATTCCTCGCTTGTGGGAGAAATTTGCCGAGCGTCTTTTTGGGGAAACGCAAGTAGAATTTTTTCGGCGTGAAAAAGGACAGTTGGAGGAACTTTGAAGTGCTTGCAAGCCAGATTGTATCGGACTTACAAGCTGGTTTTTTGGTTTTTACACTTTGCGGCACTGTCGCCTGCAAGCCAGATACAATCTAGTGTGTAGGCGTTTTTGCCTTCACGGGCAGTGAATTGTTGTTTTGCTTGAAAATCTTACTGCAAAATTTGGCTAATCAAACTTACGCTGAAAATAGACAGCAAAAACCAGCCAATCGCCCCTTCCAAAACCGCCAAATACCGCGATATTCCTCGCGCTTGAATTTCTCCATAGCCAAGCGTGACGAAAGCATTCAGGCTCAGTGCGACCGCATTCAACAGCCGCGAAATAAGCGTAACGACCAACAAACCCAGAAAATATCCGCCGCCGATGAGCAGCGACATTACTTTTTTGCCTTTGGCGAGGCTTTCCCACTTGTCATGGAGCGATTGCAAATAATCGCGCTCGTTCAGAAACCATGCCTGAGCGCGGTAGTAGAGCAGATGCCCGACATACATGGGTTTTCCGAGACTCGCTAGGATTGGCGGAACTTTTGCGTGAGAATCAATCAGCGCATTTCGTTTGCGGTCAAGATTTGCGAGGATAGTATCGTGGTCTTCGCGGTGGATGTCGGTATTGAAGAGCGCGTGTGTGAAGCGGAATTTGCCGAGTTCATCGGGCTGGCTGGGAAAGAAAAAGTAAATCGTCGCAAAAAAGAGCAACACGTACATTGAATAAATCAGCGATTTTACTGGTTCGGTGCCGTATTCGCAGAAGGTTTTCAAAAAGCCGTTGAGTTGCCATTCCAGCCATGTTTTGGGCGACGGCGTTTCCTCGTTTTTTAACTTGTACCAGCGTGTTTGCATATCTTTCATCTCCACGTAGCAGGCATCTTGCGATTCATCTTGCCAATTTTTGCTGTACACGTTATAGAAAAAACTGTATGTTTTCAGCAATGCCTCGTAATCTTCTTGATTAACCACATTCGCGCCATTGACGGTATCGGCGACGGTTAGGCGAAAACCGCTAAATTGCTTCCAGCGGAGTGTTGTTGCGCGTTCTGGCGAATTAAACGCCTCATATACCACTGGACCAGTAAACTGGCAATGCTCAATGCGAAGTTTGCTCAAAATCGTTGGCGCGAAATTCCACGTTCCGTGAATGGTGTCATCTTGAATCTCCAGCGTCCGCAGAAAACCTGAAATCTCTACTTGACTTGTGCTATCAAACACCGTTTTTTCAATGCTGAATGTTGGAATGGGATTATTGAAGGGCGCGAACACCGACACAAATCCATGCACACGGGAATCCTCAACACCGCTTGCATTGATGGTATTAGAAGCCAGCGCGAGCGAGCCAATCGCGCATCTATCAAGCGAGAGATTGACCAAACCCTCCACAGGAACAGCCGTTGCGATTTGTGTTTGAAAAATACCCAAATTATCCAAGTCGCATTGCTGAAAACCCAAGTATTCATCAATGATACAGTTGCCAAAAATGAGGCTGTTTTTGAAGGCAAATTGTTTGAATTTTAAGGAAGAAAATGTACAAGAGTCAAAACGAAGCTGGACGCGCATCGTGATTTGCCCACGCTCATTGCCCGCAATTTTGAGCAATTTTTCCCGCCACGCCGCCTCTTTTTCGGGGTCGGTGAGATTGGAGTCGCTCGCAATGGTGCAATGTTTGAATTGCAAATTCGATGTGGAAACCGCGCCCATGAGCAGAACTTCCGAAAGCGGGAAGGAGCGATTTTCAATAACAACAAGCTCAGGAGATTGAGCAAATATGCGGGGTGGAAGATAATTCATTCCCAGAAACAGAACACAAAACAGAAGGAAGAAGCGGCGCATACAAACCCCAGAATAAGGAGAACGTGAATGGAATACTGGTGCAATCAACAGACACGAAAGTACGCCAAATCAGGGACGCAAGCAAATGTTATCACAATTTGTAGTTGTCAATGACTAGATTGTCCGAAATTATTATTATTTTGGTTGAATGCTTGATACAATCTCGCTTGCGTATAACAAGAAGGAGGCGCAAATGGTGCAGCGTAAAACTCCAGCACTCATTACTACACCACTCCGATACCCAGGCGGAAAAGCAAAAGCACTTTCGTTTCTTTCCCGCTTCATTCCTTGCTTCGAGGAATACCGCGAGCCATTTGTGGGTGGTGCTTCGATGCTGCTCTTTATTCGGCAGCATTTTCCCGATGTGCCGTGTTGGATGAATGATGTGAATAAAGAACTCTATTGCTTTTGGAAATGTGCTGCAACGAGGAATGATGCGCTTGTGCGGGAAGTTCAGCGAATAAAAAACACGACACAGGACGGCAAAGCATTGTTTCGAGAATTGACCGAAGAATGGCATAAAACCAAGCAGAACGAGGCATCGGATCTCGACCGCGCTGTGCGCTTTTTTGTATTGAATCGCATCACCTTTTCTGGTACGGTAGATTCTGGCGGATATTCGCAGAAAGCGTTTGAAAGTCGCTTCACAGAGTCAGCAATAGAGCGGCTTTCCGCCGTAGAACCACTTTTGGATGGTGTTCGGATAACGAATGTGGATTATGCTGACGTTCTTCGCTCCGCAACACCGCATACATTCTCGTTTCTCGACCCGCCGTATTGGAGCGCGACGGCATCACGGCTCTACGATAAGCGTGGCGAACTGCACACAGGTTTTGACCACACGCGCTTTGCCGAAACCATGCGCGATTGCGGCGGAAACTGGCTGCTCACCTACGATGACGGCACCCTGATTCGAGAAAATTTTGCCTTTGCAACAATGCTCGAATGGCAGTTGCAATACGGTATGAACAATTACAAACAGGAAAAAGCTGCCAAAGGAAAAGAGCTGCTCATCAGTAACTACGATCTTTTCAGGGCAGAAAATGGGATGCAATCACAAGCAAACGAACTCACGTTGTTTTAACACTTTTACCAAAAACATTTTTATCAAACCACTATGCCAACAAAAGCTGAAGAACTCTACGAGCGCAGAAAGCGCGTCTTACCTCTCTCCATGGGCATTTTTACGCCCACAAGCGCAGAAAGTGCAAAAGGCTCGACCGTGATTGATGCCGACGGGCGCGAACTCATTGATTTCGGTGGCGGAATCGGTGTGCTGAATGCGGGGCATTGTCCCGAACCTGTCGTAAAAGCGATTCAAGAACAGGCTGCAAAGCTCATTCACACGTGCTTTCCCGTTTCGATTTATGAATTATACTTGGAACTTGCCGAAAAATTGGCAGAAATTTTCCCGCACCATACCAAAGCCGACGATTGCACGAAAGTAATGATGACCAATTCGGGCGCGGAAGCGGTCGAAAATGCTATCAAAATCGCTCGGCAAGCCACGAAGCGGCAAGCGGTCATTTGCTATTCCGGCGCGTTTCACGGACGCTCAATGATGGCAATGTCGCTCACCTCGAAAACGATGTTGAAACAAGACTGCGGACCCTTCGCACCAGAAATTTACCGCATTCCCTTTCCGTACTACAACCCCAAAATTCATTCCATGTCCGAAGATGTGTTTTGCGAATTTCACTTGAATGAACTCCGCAAACACTTTGTTACGACGGTTGCTGCGAAGAGTGTTGCGGCGATTTTGATTGAGCCAGTGCAAGGCGAAGGCGGCTTCAATGTTACACCAAAGGCGTATTTACAGGGCTTGCGCGAAATTTGCGACGAACACGGCATTATGCTGGTCATTGACGAGGTGCAATCAGGCTTCGGGCGCACAGGCAAATGGGCAGCGTATGAGCATTACGGTATCAAGCCCGATATTTCCACATGGGCAAAATCAATGGGTTCGGGAATGCCGATTGGCTGTGTGATTGCGAAGGGGTCAGTGTTTGATAGCATCAATCCAAGCACACTTGGCGGCACGTATTTGGGCAATCCCGTCTGCTGCGCGGCTTCGCTGGCAACCATCAAGTATATGGAAGAAATCAATATCAACGCGCTCGGCGAAAAAGTGGGCGGCATTGTCCGCAAACGCTTCGAGGAGTTTCAAGCAAAATATCCGCAGCTTATCGGTGAAGTACGCGGCTTGGGAGCGATGTTGGCGTTTGAATTGTCAGTGGACGGCGATATTTTGAAGCCCGACGTGAATGGCGGGAAAAAGCTAGTGGATTTTGCTGCCGAGCATGGTGTTATCTTGCTTTCAGCAGGTGTGAACAGCAACGTCATTCGCACACTCACGCCGCTTGTGATTTCGGAAGAGCAGTTGAATAAAGGGCTGGATGTGATTGAAGCGGGCTTGAAGATGTTGGCGGATTAAGTAAATGAGGACTTTCGCATATCTGCTTAGTCATACCAACGGAGTGTTGGTATCTATTTGCGAAAGTCCTCTTGATATTACTTGTTGCACCAAATTACGGTGAGCATTGTGCACTACAGGGCATTATAATCTAGCAAACAAGGTAAGTACGTCACTTAATATAGTTTGCATTATACCCCCTTCGCCAAGCTCAGGGTCAAGACCGCTTCCGACCTCATGCTGAGCCTGTCGAAGCATCCTCAACTATATTTAGTCACGTACTTTATATTTAGTCACGTACTTACAGTAGAAACGGTATTACAGTTCTTTATGTAAAAAAATACAGAAGCAGCTTCAATGCTTCGTTTTGTGGTAATTCTTCCATTCATTTTTCTATTGATTCTTCCTTTTTTGACGCAGTGTTTTACATAATTTCTTTTCACACATTTTCTTTTGAGCTATGAATAAAATTACAGTCGCAAACCCCGTTGTAGAGCTTGATGGCGACGAAATGACCAGAATTATTTGGAAATTTATCAAAGACAAACTCGTTACGCCGTATTTGGATATTGACATAAAATATTTTGATTTGGGAATCGAACACCGCGACGCAACGAGCGACCAAGTAACGATAGACGCTGCGCACGCAATCAAACAATACGGCGTTGGCGTAAAATGCGCCACCATTACGCCCGATGATGCGCGTGTTGCGGAGTTTAATCTCAAGCAAATGTGGAAGTCGCCCAACGGAACAATCCGTAATATCCTTGATGGAACGGTTTTCCGTGAGCCGATTGTCTGCAAAAATATCCCGCGCCTTGTGCCGAACTGGACACAGCCAATCTGCATTGGTCGTCATGCTTTCGGCGACCAATACCGCGCAACGGATTTGATGACCAAAGGCAAAGGCAAATTAACTCTCACCTATACGCCAGACGATGGCTCTGCGCCTATCTCGCACGAAGTTTTTACCTTTAAAGGCGACGGTGTTGCTTTGGCGATGTATAACACGGACGAATCCATTCGCGGCTTTGCATATTCTTGTTTTAATTTGGCATTGCAAAAAAAATGGTCGCTGTATTTTTCTAGCAAAAACACCATTTTGAAGAAGTACGACGGGCGTTTCAAGGATATTTTCCAAGAAATTTACGAGAATGATTTTCAAGCAAAATTCAAAGATGTAGGCATTACGTACGAGCATCGTTTGATTGACGACATGGTGGCTTCTGCCTTGAAAATGAGTGGTGGTTTTATTTGGGCGTGTAAAAATTACGATGGCGATGTGCAGAGCGATATTGTGGCGCAAGGCTTTGGTTCGCTTGGGCTTATGACCTCGGCACTTATTACACCCGATGGAAAAACAATGGAAGCCGAAGCAGCACACGGCACCGTTACACGGCATTTCCGCGAGCATCAAAAAGGCAATCGCACCTCGACAAACCCGATTGCATCTATCTTTGCATGGACGCAAGCACTCGCTTTTCGCGGGCAGCTCGACAACAACCACGAACTGATTACCTTCGCAAAAACACTCGAAACCGTCTGCGTCGAAACGGTGGAAAGCGGCAAAATGACAAAGGATTTGGCAGTGTGCATTCATGGCAATAAAGTTCAGCACGGCGAGCATTATTTGTACACCGAGGACTTCTTGGATGCACTAGATTCTGCGGTTCGTGCGAAATTGACCGCGTAACATCACGAACCGTTTTGGAAAAAATGATGATGTACGTTCTTGTGAAAAATATCTTGTAAAAAAAAACGCCGCGCTCCTCTTTTCAAAGGTGCGTGGCGTTTTTGTTGCTCAATTTTTCCCGTGTTCTTCCTACGCTGTTTCTTGTTTTTTCCGTATATTTGCGCCGTGCATCCACATTTTTTGTAGCTCTTTTTCTTTCTCAATATTTCTTCTTTCTCAACATTTCTTCTTTCACCACATTATGTTGAACATTGTTGTAAACATTATTCTTGCTCGCTGTCTCGCCCGCTTCTCTCCACACCGCATCAATACTCTCGGTTTAAAAATACACTTCTTCGGATTTCTTGGTGTTTTCGCATCGTTTGTTCTGCTACTTTTTGCACCGTCCGTATTTACGCAGCCCATGTTTGCACAACCTATTGCGCAGTCCGAGCGCGTTAGCTTGCGCGACACCCGCAATAGCGCAGATTACATCGTGATTGCGCGGCGCGATTTTGCTGCCGAGCTTGATTCTTACGTGCGTTGGCGCGGCACAACGACCTCGACGCACAAGGCGTTGCGCACGTTTGTTGCCTACACCGACGACATTCTTCGTGAGTTTAGCGACTCCACCTCTCCGCAACGGCAAGCCGAAGCAATTCGCTCGTTTATTAGCCATGCCTTGCAGTCTTGGCAAGCCCCGAAGCCGCAATACGTCGTGCTGATGGGTTCTACGTCGGTTGTGCCAGCCTACCGTATTCGCGTTACCGACCCAGAATTTGCCACGCCGTTTTTTCTCGCCCGCGAAGATTCACTGCCGATGGATAATTGGTACATTGTCAATAAGCACATCGAAAGTTTTAATACTCGCCCGCAAGCGGCTATTGGTCGCATTCCTGGGCGTGCGCCGAATGAACTACGCCGCGTGTTGCAGAAAATTCGCACCTTCGAGGAATTTGGTAATTGGATGAACTACAGCCGCACAACCCGCTTCACGTCTATCTTAGACGACGCAAGCCCCGGCGACGGCAGCGATTTCACCAACTGGAGCGACGCACTGTTTCAATTCCTTCGCGCAAAAACTCGACAGAATATTTCGGTGAATAATTTTTCGTATTTGGCAGTGAAAAATGATGCCAACCCCAAGCAGAGGACGCTTGCAGCAATCAATAGCGGCAGCCCCTCGGTGTTGTATTTTGGGCATGGCGCACCCGATGAATGGTCGGGCTTTCGTATGATAACAACCGATGATGTGTGGAATAGTTTCGCCCGCGATGGTCGTCCATTTATGTTTGCCTCCTTGGGGTGTAGCCAAAATTTCGATATTCGTACTCGACTTTCTATTGTCGAATCCATGATGCTGCTCGACAACGGCGGCGCAGTAATGACGCTGGCTTCGTCGGGATATTCCAACGGTCCGTTTGGACGATTTTATTTGACGAATTTCTTTTCTGAATTGCTTCAACGCCCCGGAATGGACATCGGAACAGCTATTTTTCGCTCCAATGATGTTGTCTTTGAAACGGCACTGATTGAGCAGGATAATTTATATCGCCGCTTCGCTCTGCTCGGCGACCCAGCAATGGTGCCGATTGCACGGTTTTTTACCTCCGTTCAAGAGCGGGGAACTTCTTCGCAAGAGACAACCAAACTTGAGATGCAATGCGCTCCCAATCCCGCATCAGCGCAAGCCGGAACAAGCATTCGCTATACGCTTCCACACGCCTCGCGTGTGCGCTGCGAGCTTCTGAGCGTCTTGGGGCAACCATTGTGGTCGGCGGAATTTCAGCAACAATCTGGCGAGCATTCCGTACACATTCCGTGCGCAGAGCTTTCCTCAGGCGTGTATATTTGCCGCGTCGTGAGCGCAACAGCCTCGGCGAGCGCGTCGTTGCAGATTGTGAAGTAACATTCTTAGGACTTTCGCAAAATATGCTTTTGAAGCTCACAGACAGGAATGTCTGTGCCACCAAAGCCAGTATCTATCAGTTTTGTAGTGGCACAGGCATTCTTGAGTTTTGTAGTGGCACAGGCATTCTTGCCTGTGAGGTTTGCGAAAGTCCTAATTCTTAATTCTCAAATTCTCTTTCCGAGTGCGAGTCTCGTTTCTTCGCGCAGCAATGTTGCCGCAACAATGCAATGCTAGGCTGTTTTTACTTTTTCTCCATACCTCATCACATCTATGGCTTCAGCATCTTTTTCTTCGATTCCATTTTCTTCACTGAGATTTTCCAAGCTCTACACAGATTTCATTGGAAACGAAGGTTTAACGGCATTGCGTTTTCCTGCAAATCAGCATCTTTTTACCAATGCTACGCCGCTCAAAAATATTGCCTCTGCAAACAAGCACCGCAGCCAGATTCAGGATGCTATCCGCGAAACAATGCGCGGTGTGCAGCTTTCCACCGCGCAGACCAGTAATCTCGCGGCACTCGCCGAATCCACAACGCTCACGGTGATGACCGGTCAGCAAGTCGGATTTTTGGGTGGCGCACTCTACACAATGCTCAAAGCCTTTTCTGCCGTGATTGCCGCACAAAAGCTCGCTTCGACGCACACAGAATTGAAATTTGTTCCCGTTTTTTGGATTGAAGACAACGACCACGACCTTGAAGAAAGCTCAGTTGTGGGAATGCTGAACACGCAAGGAGAGGCATACACACTACGTTCAATTTTCGACAACGTGCCAGAACGCGCTTCGGTGGCGGATGTGCAGTACGATGCTGCCGTACAAGCAAGCATTGACGAGGCAATCCAGATGCTTCCTTCGAGCGAATTTGTGCAGGAGGTTGCTGCACTCTTGCAAGAAAGCTACACCGCAGGAACGTCGCTCACGCAAGCATTTGTGCGGGTTCTACACTTTGCGCTTGCGGAGAGCGGTGTGCTGCTTGTCTCGGCGGCGAGTCTGCGTCAGCGTGGGCTTTTTGGCGAAATTATTGCCAAAGAGCTAGAAAATATAGGCGTTACGGAGGAAGTTGTTGCAAAAAGTTCTGCAATGCTGACCGAGTTTGGCTATCACGCCCAAGCCCAAGCCAGCGCGGTGAATGCGTTTCTGCACGTGGACGGAAAGCGGCATAAAATCAACGCCGAGCGTGTTTCAGCGACAGAACCGCGCTTCAAAGCAGGCGACAAAGAATACACGGCAGCCGAACTGCGCGAACACTGCGCCAAGCATCCGGAAAATTTCAGTCCTGCCGTGCTGCTTCGCCCTGTGGTGCAAGATGCACTGTTCCCCAATGCCGCATACATAGGCGGTCCGGGCGAGATTGCGTACTTGGCGCAAATCAAAGAATTATACAGCTTTTTCGGTGTGCTACCAACAGCAACGCTCGCACGGCACTCACTCACAATTCTCGACAATCGCACCGCGCAATTCCTCCACAAGCAAGGAATGAGCCTCGACGCGCTTCTCCGCACATATGACGACCTAGAAAAAGAAGTGATGAAAAGTGCCGAAAATCAAGAATTGGCGGCACTCCTAGAGCAAACACGCACTGCAATTACGCAAGCATACACGGCATTGCAGCCACTTGTTGCTGCCTTCGACCCCACGCTGGATGCCAGCACCGACCGCACGAAAAACCAGTCGTTGCAAGGCTTGGACGACTTAGCGGGAAAAATTCGCAAAGCACAAAAGCGCATGGAGGAAACAACGCTTGGGAAATTGCGCAAGGCACACGCTTTTGTCTATCCCGCACACGTGCTGCAAGAGCGCAGTTTGCCATATCTGTACTTTGCCGCAAAGTTTGGTCATTCCTTGCTTGCAGGGCGTTTATACGCTGTTTGCAAAGAAGCTCCAACGGCGCATTTTGTCGTAGAATGTTGATATGCTAAAAAGGTTTGTGGCTTCAGATGTCGTTCACCTCAAAGGTGGACGACATCTCATCTGGCTCATTTTTCATAACGTTCTCTCAATTTTCATCACTCTTTCACCATGCCCGACTACATCAAACTTTCCGAACTGCCCTACAAACGCCCCAATCTCGACCACCTGAAAACAAGCTATGAAGCACTCTGGCGGGAATGTGAGTCCGCGCAAAGTCCAGAAACCGTGCTTGACCTTGTGCAAACATGGAATCGCTTGCGCACCGAGTACACGACGATGGAAAACCTTGCCGAAACACGCTTTACGCAAAACGTGAAAGACGAAGCGGCGAAAGAGGAAAAGCAATTTTATACCGAAAACAGCCCGACTGTTACCGAATGGAACGAGGAATTTTCCAAGCGCTTACTTGCCTCAACGTTTCGCCCTCAGGTAGAATCCCGCTTCGGGGCGTTGTTCTTGCGGCGTTTGGAAGATTCGGCAAAAACATTTGTGCCAGAAATTAAGCCATTGCTGGTAGAAGAGGCAAATCTTGGGCAGAAATACACGTCCTTGCTGGCGGAATTGGAAATTGAATTTCGCGGTGAAAAATACAATCTTTCGGGCATTCGGAAATTTGCCGAAGAACCCGACCGCACAACCCGCCGCGAAGCCTCGCAAGCACAGCAGCAAGCACTGATGGGCGTTGCAGAGGAACTGGATAGCATTTTTGACCAACTTGTGAAAATCCGTGCCGAAATCGCACGACTCACGGGCTTTGCGGACTTTATCCAGTTTCGCTATATGCAAATGGGGCGTATTGACTACTCTGCTGCGGATGTTGCCAAGTTCCGTGCGGCGGTGCGCGAAGTCGTGGTGCCGCTTGCGCACGAGCAGCACAAAAAGCAAGCGCGTCGTTTAGGCGTGGATACGTTCTATTCTTACGACGAGGCATTGAATTATCCCGATGGAAATCCGCAGCCTTCGGCAGAGGAAAGCAGCATCATTGCTGACGCAGAGACAATGTACACTGAGCTTTCGCCGCGCACGGGCGAATTTTTCCGCATGATGATTGAAGGCGGCTACATGGATTTGACCACCCGTCCGAACAAGGCGCGAGGCGGCTACTGCACGAATTTCCCGCAATTTGGCGTTCCGTTTATTTTCTCCAATTTCAACGGCACTGCCGACGATATTCGCGTTCTCACGCACGAGGCAGGACACGCTTTTCAGGTGTATTCAAGCCGTCATCAGCCTTTGCTGGATTATTACTGGCCCACGATGGAAGCCTGTGAAATTCACTCCATGAGCATGGAATTTCTCACGTGGGGCTGGATGGACAAATTTTTTGGCGCGAAAACGGCGCAATTCCACTACACGCACCTCGAAGAGGCTCTGACGTTCTTGCCCTACGGCTGCGCGGTGGATGAATTTCAACACTGGATTTATGCCAATCCCAAAGCAAGTCCCGCCGAGCGCAAAGCAGAGTGGAAGCGGGTTGAAGGCGTGTATTTGCCATGGAGAAAATACGACAATGCGCCCTTCAACGAATCCGGTGCGCTCTGGCAAACGCAGCTCCACGTCTATTTGTACCCATTTTACTACATTGATTACGCTCTTGCCCAACTTTGCGCCCTGCAATTCTGGAAACGCCAGCAACAGCAGGATGCAAGCGTCTTGCAGGACTATATCCACATCTGCGAAATCGGCGGTAGCAAGCCATTTTTGGAAATTGTAAAAGAAGCCCGCTTGGAATCGCCCTTTGAAGAAGCAACCTTGCGTGGAATTGTGCAGGAAGCCGCATCGTGGCTGAATGCGCAGGAAAAGTAAGAAAGGATGAAATCTGAGGGCTGAAATATGAAGAGGCAAATTTTTGCAGGAAAATTTTAGGAAAAATGGCGTAGAATCAAGGTTCTGCGCCATTTTTTATTCCTTGCATTTCCCGTGAAAAGCTCTAATTTTGTGCTTGCTGTTTTTTCCACTTTGTTTGTGAGTGTTCAGTATGCGTATTCTTGTCATTGAAGATGAAAAAAAGGTTGCCAGTTTTATTCGCAAGGGATTGAGCGAGGAAATGTATGCCGTAGATGTTGCTGGTGATGGAGAATTAGGCGTACAGATGGCAACAGAAACCACGTACGATGCCATAATTTTAGACGTAATGCTTCCCAAAAAAGATGGGCTTCAAGTGCTGCGAGAACTGCGGAGTTCTGGCTCTGCTACGCCTGTTCTGATGCTGACGGCGCGAGCCTCCACGCAAGACCGCGTAACGGGTCTGGACTTGGGCGCAGACGATTATTTGACAAAGCCATTTCACTTTGAAGAACTCGCTGCACGGGTTCGTTCCTTGCTTCGCCGCACCAGCACGGAAAAAACAACGATGCTGACGTGTGGCGATTTATCGCTCGACACCGTTACGCACCGCGCCTACCGAGGCGGGAAGGAAATTGACCTGACCACAAAAGAGTATTCGCTCTTGGAATATCTGATTCGCAATAAAGGGCGCGTCCTCAGTCGAAGCCTGATTCAGCAGCACGTCTGGAGTTACAGCTTCGACACCGAATCCAACATTATTGATGTGTATGTGAAGCGTTTGCGTGGGAAAATCAACGACGAAGGCAAGCAGCGTCTTATCCGCAGCATACGCGGTGTGGGCTATGTGATGCGGGAACCTGATACCGACAGCGATACGGGCGAGGATGACGATGAATAATCCTAGCACGCCTTTACCCAACACCAGCACGTTTGAGCTTTCCGATGATGCCTTCTACACGCCTATTCATGCGGCATTGGGGAATATCCAAACGCGATTTCATGCGTATCAGGAAGCAAAATTCACGCAGCGTCCAGCGGAGTTTTTTTCGTTGGAATTATGTGGCGAAGCAGGCGAATTAGCCAACCTCGAAAAGAAACGCTGGAAAGGCAAAACAATCAGCAATGATGCGCTTGCGGACGAAGCGGCTGATGTTTGTATCGCGCTTATGAACTACGCAAATGCGCGTGGAATTGACCTCGCCGCAGCAGTGGTGGGAAAACTTCATCGGATTGAAGAAAAACGCCGTTTGCTGGAAGAGCGCGGGGAAGAGTATTGAAGAAAGGCTGAAGGTTGAAGTATGAGGGCTGAAGTGTCGTGAATACAGGCGTTGAGAGCAAATAACCTGTTCACGTTGTTTCGTTGTTTACAACATCACACCAGAACTATCGAACTGTACTGATGAAAGCAGAATCTTCTGAAAGCCGCACTATTCCTGCTCTGACGCGCATCACGCCAGAACTGCGCTCTATGCTTGCAGGAAAGCGCATTGCGGCGGTGGACTACGGCAAAAAGCGCGTCGGATTTGCTGTTGCCGATGAGTTGCACATTTTGGCTTCGCCGCGTGGTATTTTTCACAATTCGCCGACGCTGGTTGAGGAAATTCTTCGTGCGTGCCAGAGCGAGCGATGCGGCGCAATCCTTGTTGGGATGCCGCTTCAGCACGACGACGGCATTACACCGATGATGCAGGAAATAGCACGATTTATTGGGGATTTACAAAGCGCAAGTGCCGTACCTGTCTTGGTAATTGACGAGGCGTATTCCAGCCGCGAAGCCCGCCAGAGCATGATTGCAAGCGGCAAGAAGAAACGATATCGGCAGACAAAAGGTCATGCCGACGAACTTGCCGCCGCCATTATTTTGCGGGAATTTCTGCGGGAATTGGAATAGGGCAAAGCATCTACAAAAACTCTCATAAAAACTCTTCCCACGACGTGGCTTGGAGTGTGCTTGTGCGATAGGGCGAGTATTTTTCTAATGTTTGCAAGAGTGCCTTAAAATCTTTTGGGTAGGGATTTTCAAAGCTCATGGTTTCGTGCGTGGCAGGATGCCGAAACTCCAAACGCGAGGCATGGAGCGTGGTGCGGCTCATAAGTGGCTTTTCTTCCTGATTTTTTCCCACGTTATATTTTCGCTTTACGCTCGAAAGCATAAACTCAGTATTCTCGCTGTAATCCGCATCAATCAAGAGCGGATGACCAATCGCTGCGCAGTGAACGCGGATTTGATGCTGCCGCCCTGTTATCAACTCGCATTCCAGCAAGGTTGCGAGGCGAAACCGCTTTAGCACTCGTACCTGTGTGAGCGATTCCTTTCCGCGCACTGACGGCGACATCAGCCCTGGACGCTGCGGGTCTGCTTGAAGCGGAATATCTATCGCCATTTCGTCCTGTTCAACGCGCCCCTGCACGACGGCATGGTAAATTTTCCGCACTTCGCGGGTTTCAAACTGCTCGCTCAAGATTTTATGCGCCTCTGCGGTCTTGCAGACCATCATAATGCCGCTTGTATCGCGGTCAATCCGATGCACAATAAAAATCTCGCCGTATTTTTCCACCATCATCGTGCGAAGGTTCGGAAGAGTAGTATCGAAGCGGTCGGGAAGCGACAAAAGCCCTGCTGGTTTGGAGAGAACCACGATATGCTCATCTTCAAATAATATCTCTGGCTTGAGGGAAGCATTTTTTGCTGAAGCCGATTGAGATGAATGTGGCTTGCGTGCTTGCTTGTGAAGCTGTTGTAACGGATATGATTTCATTGGAAAAATATGAAAAGAAAAAGGGCAATCAAAAAACTAAAATTTAGAATCCCGCAACACCGCTTGCACAAAACTTGCATTGACCGCAAGCGTGGGAATACCGAGCGAACGGCATTCCATCACCACGTAGCCATCATCATCAATCATCAGCGAAACCTTGTGGCGGCGGCAGGTTTCAGCTTTCCATGCGGCATAATCGTCGCGTTTGTCATCGGGGCAAATTTCAAGGAAATACTCTGCTGGTATATCTGCAAACGCCGTCATTACGCGCTCTGGCGTGATGGTGCGATTCAGCGTAATAATGACAACACGAGAGAATTTCCTTGCTAAAATTTTTATTTCTTCTGGGAAATGCGAAATCACACCATCCCAGTCTAAACCTAAGGTATCGTGCATTGTTTTCGTATCGAAAAAGAGAGCAAAAGCGTGATTCAATGCGGCGAATATACGAAAGATTGCACAAACATTTCAGGGAAGAATATTGCCACTTATTTTTGCAGGAGAATCTTCTCAGAAACAAGGAATGACGGGCTTTGTAGAATACAGAAATACACTCCTGCGGGAAACGGTGCGTAGTTCAGCACAACGTGATGTTCGCCCGCCTCAAGCCGCGTTTGCGCGAGAATCTGAACGTCCTGCCCGCGCACATCCACAAGGCGCAACAGCACATCCTCGCTGCGCTCCAGTGTGAATTGTATCGCGCACTCGCTTCGGTGTGTATGCGGAACGCAGCGTAAACGGTGAGTCGGTGCAATACGCTCCTCTGCAACGCTTGTAATGGTCTGGCGTGGGCGCTGCGTGGTATTCTTGAACCAGTATTCAAGCGCGTACCAGGCATTTTTGCGCACCATGTTCGCATCGAGCGGCAAAGGGCGTTGTGGCAAGCGGTCGGCACGAGGATTGGTGCTGTTGAGCGAGGTGTATTTGTCGGTCAACCCCCACGTGATTATGCCAATAACCGCAGGCTCATTCATCACCACCGAGCAGTAATCGCCGTACATTCCGCCAACGCCTTCATCGCGAGCAGTGATGTTGCTTGCAAGGGCGGTATCATCGCAATCAAGCTCGGTAATGATGATGCTCAAGCCAAGCGCGGCAACATCGCGGAGAAACGTGCGAAAACGCTGCATATTTGCGGCAAATTTTGCTTTGTCGGCAGCGCGAATATGCCCCTGCACACCCAGCGCGTGAAGAGGCACATTGCGGGCTTTCAAGCGGCGGAGCAGGTTCAGAATGGCATCGCTGCGCTGCATATCGTCAAATTCAACGCCATATTCGTTATAGACCAGTAATGATGCGGGGTCTGCTTGATGTGCGGCACGAAACGCTGTTTCAATATACGATTCGCCCAAGAGCCGAAACCAAGGACTATTGCGCAGCCCATTCGTTTGGCGGTCGGTGGGTTCGATGGCTTCATTGACCACATCCCATGAGTGAATACGCCCTTTGTAGCGTCCGCAAACGGTGGCGATATGCTCGGTCAGGAGTTGTGCGGCATTGCGGCTATTTGCCGTAGAAGCAAACCACGAGGGCAACGCCCGATGCCAGCACAGCGTGTGTCCGCGCACTGCCAAGCCATTTTGCCGTGCGAAATTTATCATAAAATCAGCGTCGGCAAAATTGTAGGTTGTGGCAGAAGGGCGCATGATGTCCCACTTCATTTCGTATTCTGGCACAATAATTCCCGATTCTCTCACCAATGCGGTGCGATACGGAATATCCGTAATAATGCGGTTTTCAGAGGTTGCCGAGCCAAAAAACATCTTCTTTTTTGCTGCTTCGCCATGCAAGCCGTCGAGTCCAAATGCCGCATGAGAAGGTATTTTTGAAGAATCTTGTTCAAAAGAATCTTGTTCAAAAGAATCTTGTTCAAAAGAATCTTGTTCAAAAGTATCTTGTTCGGTCATTGCAAAAACATCTTCCGCCAAAACCGCACACATACTTGTTCCGACGGCTGTTCCTGCGGCAACTTTGATAAAATCTCGACGTGTGGGCATAAAAAGAGAAAAAAATTGTATGACGGTTGTGTAACGGTGAAAATGCTCCCGTGTCGTATCATGCCTTCGCCAATGCAAGCGCGTCCACGTGCGCCGCGCCCGCTTCTTTGAGCGCGAGAGCGCAGTAGTGGAGCGTTGTTCCTGTGGTGCAGACATCATCCACCAACAGCACACGCTTGCCGCGAATGCGCTCGGCTTCCTTGCCACGCACGATGACGTTGTGAAGGTTGGTTGCGCGTTCTTTGGCGTTCAAAAATGTTTGCGAAAGCGTATAGTTTCTGCGCCGAATGACGTTTGTTTCGCGGCAAATCACGCTTCCGTGTGCCATTGCTGATGCTACGCCGTTGCAGAGCATTTCTGCTTGATTATAGCCGCGCTCACGCGCTCGTGCGCTATGTAAGGGAACAGGCACAAGGGCATCGTAGGAATGATGCGCCTCGTGCGCCATTTGCCACGCGCCCAGTATCGCGCCAAGCTCTACGCCCAAGCTCGGCAGACGGTGATATTTGAGCAAATGAACCAGATGCCGCATGGCAGTTGCGCCCTGCTCTTCAAGAGATTCTGCCATTGAGAAGCGAGCAAATATGCGCCCAAGCGGTAATTCATTGCGCAAACTCTCGGCAGGAAATTGTTTGCGATAAACCGCCATGATGCTTTCGCTGGGCGGTGCCGGCGGAAAGGCATCAAAACAGGCTTGGCAGACAAAACTGCTCCAATGCTTTTCTGGTAGCACCTGCTGGCACAGCACACAATGGCGCGGCGCGAGAACCGAAAAAATGCTTTCATAGCTTGCTGTGGCTGCATCGCGCATGAATGCTTGCATCCGCGAGAAGAGTGATAGTGATAGTGATGTTGATTGTGCGCTGTGCATTTGTGTTTCTCCTGTCTTTCTCCTGTTTGTCAAATACAAAATGTCATTCACCCCAAATATACACCCTTTCGCCCCAAAATGCTTGTTTTTGACACAAGAATCTACGATTTTACGTGCGTAGTTATACCACAAATTGTGTAGCTTTTTGAGCAATGTCAAAATATATTCACATTTTGAAAATTTTAATTTTTTCGATGCTCTTGCGTGTGGCACGATTACTCAGATTTGTTAGATAGAGAAAAAAATGTGTGTAATACCGTTTCGATTGTAAAATGAATAGTTTCAATTCTCCGAAACAAGGCAGCATGCTGCCTTGCTCAAATCAAAGTATTCAAAATACAGTCAAAAATATTTAACGGTGTTATCAACGGTAATTATGAAAACGATTACTCATAGTCTTCAAGTGGGGAAGAAAACTCTTTCGATGCGGAGCATACACGCGTCTTTGCTGTGTAGGATTCTTGCTGTATTTTTTGTTTGCTGTACTTGTTTCCTTTTTTCTGTTTCCGCAAATGCCCAAAACAAGCAGCGTATCGCGCTGAGTGAGCAGTTTATCATTAGTTCGTACTCGGCAGACGATGGCTTGCCGACAAACTTGGTGAAAGATATTGTGCAAGATAAACGTGGTTTTATCTGGCTCGCCACCGATGCAGGCGTTGTGCGCTTCGATGGCTTTCGTTTTCAGGTTTTCACGCAAAATCTCCCCAGCCAATACGTGAAGCGGGTGTTTCTTCGCAAAAATGGTCAGCTTCTCGCCCTGACCGATATGGGCTTGCTGGAAATTCATTCTCAGCTTGATAGCGTTCGTATTTCCTTGCTTCTTGGCGGCTCGCAGACCGAGCAAGACAATCTGCTGCATTATGCAAAATCCATTTTTGAGGATGCGAGCGGCGCATTGTGGTTCGGCGAAAAGCAAGCACTGGTGCGCTGGAGCCAAGGTAAATTCAAGCGGTTTCTTTTTCCCGATAAATGCAGTTCTACGAATGTTGTTCTTTCTTTTTCCGTGAGTCAAGACAGCGCGGGAACGCTTCTGGTAAGCTCTTTTCAAGGCTTTTGTTTTCGCTTCAATCCACAAACAGAGAGCTTCGAGGAAGTTATTTTGCCGCAACATTATGGCACGTTTTCCAAATGCCTTGCGCTGAAAGAAAAAGAGTTCCTCGTGGCTGCCGAGAAAGGAATGCTGCGGCTTTCCTTCGATACCTCCTCGACGCGCCCGCGTGTAGAATTTCGTGAATTAGTAACGGGTATCAATAAAATTTCTGCTTTCTCGCTGGTGCATCCGCCTTCGCATTCTCTTCCGCTACAAAGCCCGCCAATGCTGATGATTGGCACGTGGTATGGCGGCGTGTTGCTTGCGGACACGAGTCTGCGTTCTATCAAGCGCGTCAGTGCTATCGAGCAGCAGCGTATCAAAGGCTTTGCTGAAGATGCTTCGGGAAATATCTGGATATGCTCCGACCAAGGCATTGTCTTTATGGAGCAAGCAATGATGCGCTCTGTGGGTGGTTTAGACAATTCTACCGACCTCGGAACGACCGTGCAAGACCGCAATGGAACGGTGTACACGCTGGGCGGCGAAGGCTTGCTTGCCATCAATCCCGCATCAATGCAAGCGCGGACAGCGTGGAACAAGCCCAGTAACGTTGCTTCCCTATATGCTCTTCATGCCGATTCACGGGGTGGTGTCTGGGTTGGCTCGCTTTCGGGAATGCTCGTCTATCTGCAAAATGATGTGGTAAAAAAATCGTTTCAAATCAATAACGGTTCGACCGAGCGCGGTATTTTCTCGCTGACAGAGGACAAAGCAGGAAATATCTGGGGCTGTATTTTTTACAATCGCGCCTCTGTGTTTTGCCTTGAAGCAAATGGAAACATACGATTTTACGGTGCGGCGCAGGGCTTGAACTCCACTGGGCAAGTCATTCGCTGCACTTCTGACGGAACGCTCTACGTGGGAACAAGCGGCAGCCCGCAAGAATACTTGTTTCGCTACAATCCTGCCAACGACCGTTTTGATAATATCAGCATTCCGCTCAAAAATATCGGTAATTTCAAACTCAATATTTACGACCTTGCCCCCGATACCAAAAGCCCACAAACATTGTGGTTGGCGAGTTCGGCGGGATTGCTTCGGGTTCAGGGAGATAGTCTTGCGCAGCCGTTGAGCAACGATGCGGAGTTTGCGAATGTCGTTGGAAAATCAATCGTTGTGGATAAATACGGCACTGTGTGGATGGGAACAGATAACGGCTTGCTGCGCTACTACCCGCATCACAACTCGCATTCAACGCGAGCAGCATTCTTCCAGCAACCTGCGGGGCTTATGTCGCGGACGCTTTCTTTTCGCGGCTTGCTGCTTGACAATGCTGATAATATCTGGTCTGCCACAGGCAATGGCTTGTATGCGTTGCCGATTCATTCGCATATTGCCGAAACGCCGCATCCTGTCTTGGTTCAAGCGAATATTAACGGTGTGAAATGTAGTTTTCAATCACTGATGGAATCTTTTCCAGCAGAAAGTTATATTCAGCTTCAATTTACGGTCTTCGCGCCGTCGCCGCAGACAAGCTATTTTCGCAGCAGAATATACCCCGAACACAGCCCCAAAACTCAGTGGTCGCGCCCAACACAAGACCCCGATTTGACGTTTTCTGGACTCGAATCTGGCACGTATATTTTAGAAATGACTGCTCGGCGCGACGGTGCGGGCGAACTCTGGAGCAAGGCACTTGCGGTGCGCTTTTCGGTGCAATCGCCCTGGTACAAGACGTGGTGGGCATTTCTGCTCTATGGGCTGGGAGCCTCGTCATTGCTTGGTTCGCTGGCACTTGCTTTTATTGCGCAGCGCGAGCGCAATCGCGTGGCGACCGAGCAGCAAGCGCGAGTAAAATTGCAAGAAATGGTGCAGCATCGCACACGGGAAATTACCCTGCAAAAGGAATTACTGGAATCGCAGACGTTAGAAATTCAGGCAACAAACGCCGAACTTTTGCGCACAAATCATGAATTGCAGCAATCGAATGCCGCTCTCAAAGAAGCAAATACCTTCAAAACCCGCATGATTAGTATGGTTTCGCATGATTTGAAAAATCCTCTTGGTTCTATGCTTGGATTTTCAAAAATTTTAGAACAAGAAATTGAGAACGACGAACACCGAACAATGGCGCGCGATATGAGCAATCTTGCGGCGCAAATGCTGAATTTGGTCAAGGATTTGCTGGATTCTGCGGCAATGGAATCGGGAAAGCTCACCGTGAAAAAAGAGCCTGTCGATATTAGCGAAATTGTAACGGCGATTGTCTGGCAATACCGCCCCGTTGCTGAGAAGAAGGCACAGCAGCTTGCGCTTTCGATTGAGGCGGACTGCTACGTCGAAGGCGAACCGCGAAGGCTCTGGCAGGTCTTTGAAAATCTCATTTCCAATGCAATCAAGTATTCGCCCTTGCAAAAAAATATCTGGATAACGCTCGAACATTGCACATTCTCAGCACAACATGGGAGCGAGACAAGCAACGCTGCAAGTAGCATCAATACTAACTGTCTTCGGTTTTCCGTGCGCGACGAAGGTCCGGGCTTTACGGCAGAGGACATCAAAAAAGCCTTTGGTCATTTTCAAAAATTATCGGCAACTCCCACCGCTGGCGAGACTTCAAGCGGTGTTGGGCTGGCAATCGTGAAGCAAATCACGGAGCTGCACGGCGGGCGCGTCTGGATTGAAAGCAGCGTGGGGCAAGGCGCGACGATTATCGCCGAGTTTCCAGCCTTGAATTTGTAGTCGTGAATTTGTAGTCGTGAATTTGTAGTCGTGAATTTGTAGTCGTGAATTTGTAGCCGTGAATTGACAACTTACCATGCACCAAAAAAAAACGCATCCAGCCCAGCAATTATCAGATGTACAGCCGACGACGGAAGCACTCGGTTTTCTGCTCACATTACGTCGCAATCAGCTTTCCCGCGAACTGCGCTATCTATTGCGCACCGATAGGCTTGGTGTGATTATTGGCGGCGTGGTTGTGTGCTTTTTTATTGCGGGAATGTTTGTCCTTGCACAAGGCGTGTGGGGCGCAGCAGAACTCACGTTGGGGGCAATTTCTATACTTTGGACGCTCCATCACAACCGGCGCGACCGCGATTTTTTGATACATTTCTCCCTGCCGCATCAAACCTTGTTTGCGGTGGAGTATTGCGTGGTGTGCAGCCCGCTCGCACTTATTTTTTTGGCGGCGAAGCCGCTTCATAACTGGGCTTTCGTGCTTGTTCTTTATGCGGCGAGCCTCCTTCTGAGCCGTACACCGCAGATTCTTCCTCACAAACGAAGCAATACTTTCATTTTTTCTTTTTGGCAATGGTGCAATAACCTTCTGCCCCGCTTGCTTGCTCGCTTCGAGCTTACGCGCACGAGCTATGAATGGCAAGCGAGTTTTCGCCAAAGAGGTGCTGTTGTGTTTGCTCTGTTCGTGCTTGCACTCGTGGCTTCGCATCTTGAATGGCTCGTTATTGCTTGCGGCGTTCTGGCTCTGCTGCTTCCGCTTGATGTGTATGGGCAAGGCGAACCGCGCTTTCTGCTGGAGTGCTTGAAGGTGCGGTATTCCTCGCAGCGTGTGGTGTGGTACAAAATTTTGCAAGGGACGGTAGTGGCAAGTTGCCTTACCGCGCCGTTTCTTGCGCTGTGGCTGCTGCGCTCCGATTCGCATCTTGCCGACGGAGGAATTGCCGCAGGAGGCTTGCTATTGCTTGTTTTTGGGCTTGTCTGTGTTTCTGTGGTTAGCAAATATGCGTTTTGGAAGGCAGGTCTGTCGCAGCGTGCGCTTGTCGGCGTGATGGTCGGTTGGGTTGGGCTGCTGTTCTGGTTTCCAATGCTTTTTCCCATGCCACAACTGACGCTCTTTTTTCTGTACCGAAAAGCAGTGCGCACACTTGATGGAATCTAGTGTTGAGAAAGATATTTGGCATAGCCTCACTTGACCTTTTTTGTTCTCGCTACTCTTGCGTATTTTCGCTTTCTGCCACGACGCAGAAAAATTGCCTGTCCAGTCCTTTTCTTTGTTAGGACGTTCGCACACCTCACAGGCAAGAATGCCTGTGCCACGACAAAACTGATAGATACTGGCTTTGGTGGCACAGACATTCCTGTCTGTGAGCTTCAAAAGCATATTTTGC
>RDXM01000087.1 GCA_004292595.1 Candidatus Kapaibacterium sp.
AGGGAAACAGTATCACCAAAGCACAGCGAATGGTAGCGAACAAAATTGACATACTGTTCGACTATTGTTCCAGTGCTTAGGATGCAACAGCCCTCCCCTTGATAAAGGGGGAACGGGGGATTAAACGGCTTAACACCGCTTCAAATCTACTCGTTGCACGGAGCAAATCCCCCGTTCCCCCTTTGTCAAGGGGGCAAATGAGTGAAGTTGCTGTGCTTTTCTCAGTAATTATCCCTCACCAACGCTATGAATACATGAGCAATTTCCCCCCACAGAATACCGCTTCTTTCACACGCAACGACCTTATTGAAATCTTTGGAACACAAGTAATGGCAAGCCTTCCAAAGAATTGTGCTGTTTCTGGTATTTCCACTGATACGCGCTCTTTGCACAAAGGAAATATCTTCGTCGCGCTTGTGGGAGAGCGGTTTGATGCCCATTCGCTTCTTGCCGAAGCCGTGCAGAAAGGCGCGTCCTTGCTCGTGGTCAATGAATCATTTTTAGCAACAAATCCCAGTCTTGATGCGCCGTACATCGCTGTTCCGAACACGCTTCACGCGCTCGGCGCACTAGCGCATTTTCACCGATGTCGGTTTGAAATTCCCATTGTTGCCGTAGCGGGCGCGGCGGGAAAAACCACCACGAAAGAGCTGATTTCATGCGTGTTGGAGCGTGATTACACCGTTTTGAAAACCGAAGGAAATTTCAACAATCAAGTCGGTGTGCCGCTTACGCTCTTGCGTTTGGAGGAATCACACACAGCAGCTGTTGTGGAAATTGGCACGAATGAGCCGGGCGAAATTGAGATTTTATCGAATATTGTTGCTCCAACGCATGGTATTATCACGAATATTGGCAAAGAGCATTTAGAAAAACTGATTGATTTGGATGGCGTAGAACGCGAAGAAACCGAGCTTTTCCGCTACTTGGAGCAAACAGGCGGCACAGGCATTTTGAATCTCGACGACGAGCGTTTGCGCAAACAAGCCGCGTACTTGCCCTCGCAATGTTCGTATTCGCTCGCGCCACGCTCGGAGCGTAAGGCAGATTTATCGGCATCGGTGCAACTGAGCGCAAGCGGCGAACCCGTTATGCGTTTTGCCTACAAACTCGGCAAACAACGCGCTACGGCTGATGTTCAGCTTCGTATTGTTGGCATGACAATGGCACAAAACGCGCTTGCGGCGGCGGCAGTCGGGTGTTCGCTCGGCGTGAGCTTGGGTAATATCGTTTCGGCACTGCGCAGCTTTGTTCCGACAAGCTCTGATGCGGGGTACGGGCGCATGGTTGTCGAAAAATTGAAAACGCAAGGACGAGAAATCACGCTGCTGAACGACTGCTACAACGCCAATCCAACCTCCATGGATGCTGCTCTCACCACACTTCGCACTTTACCAAAAGCACACGCAAAGCAGCGTAAAATCGCGGTTTTGGGCGATATGCGTGAACTCGGCAATTCTGCCCGCGAGGAACATTTGCGCTGCGTGAAAGAGTTGTACACTGCATCGTGGCTTGATGTTGTCATACTTTTGGGTGAAGAAATGCGCATTGCTTTTGATACAATGAACCAAGCATCCGTGCGCTCTTCGGTGCAGTTTGCCGAAGATATTGCTGCCTGTGTTACGGCTTTACACGCCGTTATGCAGGAGGGTGATATTGTCCTCATCAAAGGTTCGCGTGGTATGAAGTTGGAACAAGTTATAGAGCGGCTTACAAGCGATAATTGACCATAGAATTACAAACATTTCCCTCACATTTTTTGCAACAATCTATGATGGACATTAACCAAATTATGGCGGCTCTGCCGCACCGTTACCCGTTTTTGCTGGTGGATAGAATTACGGACGTACACCAAGAAACACAGACCATCACGGGCTACAAAAACGTTACTATCAACGAGCAGTTTTTTAACGGACATTTTCCCGGACGACCAATTATGCCAGGCGTTCTGATTGTCGAAGCAATGGCGCAAACAGGCGGTTTGCTGCTCCTGAACTCGCCCGCTTTTACAACGCCCGATGCAAACGGTGTTGTGAAAGAAAAGCTCGTTTTATTCATGGGAATTAACAATGCAAAATTCCGCAAACCCGTTGTTCCGGGCGATAAATTAGTCTTTCAAGTGAAAATGCTCCGCCAGCGTTTGGGAACATTCACGATGGAAGGCAAGGCGTTTGTGGACGATGTGCTTGTGGCTGAGGCGGAGCTTATGGCGGCAATCGTTGATAAATAATTTCTTTGCACTACTGTGGAATTGCGCAAAAAACATCGCCCAGAAGCGAAACCACGCGGCACAAAAAAACGTACATAAGCCTAGCATTTATCACAGATTCAGGCATTTACCATTTTCTTGAAAAGCAATGAACTATCAAGCAGGAAATTATCAAACACTCTACAACACGCTCCGCGAGCGGCTTCTCAGCACACGCACGAAGGAATTGAACATTTCGCTGACATCGGGTTTGCTGCTCGCAGTGGCGTGTTCACTGGCGTTGCTACTTGTTTTGACGGGCATTGAAGCACTTGCTTTTTCGGGCGTTGTCTCGCGGACGAGTATGGTTGCGGTCTGGGGCGTAGGGACGCTTGCTGCCTTGTGGTATTTTGCTGGGAACCCGCTTGCTGTCGCGCTTGGCATAAAGAAAAAACAAACGGAAGAGGAAATCGCGCTCCGTGTGGGCAATGCGTTTCCCGACCTTGGCGATAAATTGTTGAATGCACTGCAGTTGTATAGCTCTCACACAAACACCTCATCAATACTTGGTTCGCAGGAATTAGCCTTAGCAAGTTTTGGTGCAATCGGAACAAAAGCGGAAACGCTAGATTTCACTGCGATTGTCAACGAAGAACCCCGCAAGCGCGCGCTCATGCTCTTTGGTGGCGTTGCTGCGCTTGCAGCACTCATGTTTACAGTCTTTCCGACTGGCATGGGTTCTGCGTTGAAGCGTTTGCGGTACTTTTCGCAGTCGTTTATTCCGCCTGCGCCATTTGTCTTGGAAATTGCGCCATTGGAAGAAAAGATTGTACGCGGCGCAAATGCAGAGATTCGCGTTTTCACGAAGCCAAATAGCGAGGTTGCAAAATATGCTCCGCCGACGGAAATCATGCTCCGCGTCCGCGAGCGCATGACGGATGCAAACGGCGTGGCAACAAGCGAAGGACAAGAAACCTTTGATTCCTTCACGCTTCGCGCCGATTCTGCGGGTGTGTTTCGCTATGAAGTTCCAGCAGTGAAACGCGGCGTGGAATTTTACGCCGAAGTGCCTTGGTACATAGATTTTGTGCGCTCTGCAACGGGGCGCATTTCCGTAGTCGATAAGCCCGATATTCGGTCGCTGACAGGCAATGTTATTCCGCCAAGCTACACCAAAAATCCGCCGCGCAGCCTTGATGAAAACACGGCTTCGGTGATGAGCGTTGCGGGTTCGCGGGTGGAATTGTCGGTTTTATCAAGCAAATCTCTCAAAACCGCACAGATAGTGCTGTTGAAGCGTCGTGGCAATGATTCTACTCGCGTGGACACAGCATTTGTGCCGCTTTCGGTGAAATCCGACAACGACCGCCGCGCCACAGGCGGCTTCGCGGTCAATTTCAACGGCGAGTATTTTCTCCGCGTTACTGACCTTGCGGGCGAACAAAACGAAAATCCAATTCGTTATTCCGTGCTTGCGCTTCAGGACGGAATGCCGTCAATTACCATGTTACAGCCCAGTGGTGATGCGGAATTGACGGAATCTGCGCTCCTGCCAATGAAGTTCACCGTGAGCGACGATTACGGCTTTTCTGCCATGACCTTGCACTATCGCCGCACGGAATCGCGCTATTCGCCGCCGCAGAAGGATTTCGCCGTGCTGCGCCTCTCCACGCCGCTCGACAAAGCCGCAGAAGTGCCGTATTTGTGGGATTTGAACAAGCTCGGCATCGCGCCTGCGGACAAGTTTGAATTTTTCGTGCAAATCACGGACAACGACGTGGTAACGGGACCGAAATCTGCCCGCACACAAGTAATGACGGCGCGTTTGCCGTCGTTGGATGAAATTTTCAAAGAAGCAGACAAAACGCAGGATATTGCGCAAAAAGAATTGCAAAAAATCCTGAAAGAATCCGAGCAGATGAAGCGTGAAGCGGAGGAAGTAAGCCGCGAATTGCGCAAACAACAGGAAAAACCGCAAGCCGATTGGAAAGAAAAAAAGCGTTTGGAAGACCTTTTGAAAAAGCAGGAAGATTTCCAAAAGCGCGTGGAAGATGTGCAGAAGCAGTTGGAGCAGATGACCGACAAATTGCAGCAAAATCAGACCATTTCGCCCGAAACGCTGAAGCAATACATGGAGGTTCAAAAGCTCCTGAAGCAAGTAAACGCGCCAGAATTGCAAAAAGCAATGCAGCAAATGCAACGCGCAATGGAGCAGATGCAGCCCGAGCAAATGCAACAAGCATTGCAAAAATTTCAGTTCAATGAGGAAGATTTTAAGAAATCCATTGAGCGCACAATGAAGATTTTGCAACGGGTTCAGGCGAATCAAAAAGCGGACGAACTCACCAAACGCGCACAGGAACTGGAAGAAAAGCAAGCCGACCTCGAAAAGCAAATGCAAAACGCCAACATGAACGACAAGCAAAAGCGTGAAGAACTCGCGCAGCAACAAGAGCGTTTGAAGGAAGATTTGCAGAGCATGGACAAGGAAATGCAAGATTTGGAGAAGTTGATGAAGGACATTCAGGAAAAAGGCGGACGCGATATGCCGATGGATGAACTCAAAAAAGCGCAAGAGGCGATGAATAAAGAAGAGACCGAAAAATCGATGCAGGACGCGAAAGAGGAAATGCAAAAAGGCGACCAACAACAAGCGCAAAAGCAGCAACAAAAGGCGCAACAGAACTTGCAGAAATTCGCTCAGCAAATGAAAAATTTGAAAAAGGAAATGCAGCGCAACGTCCAGCAAGAGGCGGTGCGGCAGATGCAAAAAGCCACGCAAAATATGCTCGAACTCTCGAAGCGGCAAGAGCAACTGAAGCAGCAAAGCCAAAATATGGATTACAATTCCACGCAGTTCCGCGACGCAGCGCAAGACCAAGTAAACGCGCTTCAGGACTTGAAAAACGTGATTAGCCGTATGTCGGAATTGGCGCAGAAATCCTTCTCGGTTACGCCCGAAATGGGCAAGGAACTGGGCGAAGCGATGCAGCAAATGGAAAACGCCACACAAAGCCTCGAAGACCGCAACGCCCAACAGGCACAACAGCAGCAAAATGGCGCGATGTCGGCAATGAACCGCGCCGCCGCGCAGATGCAGCAAATGTTGGGGCAAATGCAAGGCAATGGCTCTGGCAACGGGCAACAGGGCGAGCAAGGCGACAGCATGGGGCAACAAGGCTCGTCGTCAGGGTTTATGGAGAGTTTGCAACGGGCAGCCGCACAGCAACAGGCTTTGAACCAAGCCATGCAGCAAATGATGCAAGGTCAGCAACAGGGTCAAGGCGGACAACGCTTGCAGCAACAAGGTCAGGGACAAGGGCAACAACCAGGCGGCGAGCAGGCAGGGCGCATGGCGGGTCAGCAAGAGGCAATTCGCAAGCAGTTGGAGGAATTGAACAAGCAAAACCAAACAGGCGGCAAAAAGGCACTCGGCAGCTTGGACAAACTCGCACAGGAAATGCAGGAAATTGTACAAGACTTAAAAAGTGGAAATATCACGGACGAAACCTTGCGCCGTCAAGAGCGCATATTATCTCGTCTCTTGGATGCGTCGCGCTCCACCCGCGAGCAGGATTTTGAAAAACAGCGCGAAGCAAAAACCTCTGCAAACGTTGCTCGCACAAGCCCAACGGCGATTGACCTTTCCACGCAAGAAGGGAAAAATCGTGCGTTGCAAGAGCTGTTGCGCAATCTGAAACAAGGCTACACCAAAGACTACGAGGCACTTATTCGCAAGTATTTTGAGGCATTGCAGAAGACGGGCGCGAATCAGTAGGAAGTATCCGAAAGAGATTGGCGTGAAGAAATTTGAGTATGAAATTTGAGCATGAAATTTGAGTATGATAGGACTTTCGCAAACCTCACAGGCAAGAATGACTGTGCCACTACAAAACTGATAGATACTGGCTTTGGTGGCACAGACATTCCTGTCTGTGAGGTTCAAAAGCACATTTTGCGAAAGTCCTATATGAAATTTGAATATGAAATTTGAGCATGAAACTTGAGCATTATTCTCGCACATTTTTTCAACTATGAAACGTCCTTCGTGGCTTACTATCGGCATTCTGGCTGCTTTGGCGGTGTTTACCTTGCTCACGCTTGGTGTGCGCTCGGTTGCGGCAGATGAATTTTCAATGTACTGGGCTTCGGCGCAAACGCCATCGGATATTCTCGCGCTGTACTTTTCGCCGAAAGAAAATAATCCGCCTGGAGTGGCGTTGTTACAGCATTTTTGGGGTCAAGTTTTCGGCTATACGGATGTTCCTTTGCGTGTGTTGTCGCTGGTGTTGGTGGGTGCGGTGTTGTGGGTGTTGTGGCATTTCGCGCAGTACATGAGTTCGTACTCACTCGTTTCAAATGCAAGGAATCATCAGCCTTTCAGCGAATCGGGCGCACGTGTCCTTGCCGATGTGCAGAATCGCGTCTTTCTTCTTGCCGCCACCACGCCGCTTGTGTGGATGAGCGCGAATATTGCCCGCTATCAAGCATTGGCGATGCTTCTCGGCGTTTCGGGTTTGTATGCGTACACGCGCTGGTTTCGGGAAAAAGAGCATCGGTTCTTGCTGGCGTACGCGCTCTGTGCGGGGCTGTTGTTTTATGTGCATTACCTCTCGGCAGCAGTATTTGCGCTGTGTGCAGGGCTGCATTATGTTGTGGTGATGGCGGTACAATTTGCCAAACAAGTATCATCGAAAAACAAACATTCTGCGCAAGAACATTCTGCGCAAGAATTGGCAAAAGAAAAGCCGTTTGAGTATCATGTTCAGCCTCGTGAAATCATGCTCTGGGCTTCGGCGCAAGTGGGAATTATTCTGATGATTGTGCCGATTATTTTCACGATTCTGAATGCCTATTCGACTATCAATCTCGGCGTTTCCGCGCCTGTGCAATCAAACAAAATTGTTGCTGCGATTGCTTTTCTCTCTGCCACCTTGATTGGCGTAATGAATGGCTTCGCGGTTGCTCCTTACGCGCTTTGGGCGGTGGTGCCGATGGCGTTTATTATGCCCGTTTTGGCATTTATTGCGCTGCGTCGGTCGGATATTTTGAATAATCGGTATGGCTGGATGCTTGTTCTGATGCCGCTTTTGGTGATGTCGGCGGTGGTGGTGAAAATGTATCCGCCGCTGACGATGTATCTGATTCCATCGGTGCAGCGTGTTCCTTTTGTCGCACCTGTGCTGTGGGTGTTTCTGGGCTTCGCGCTGGTGCGCATTGCGAACAAACGGCTTCAAACCCTGCTTTTTGTCGTGATTCTCCTCTGCAATGCCTACGCGATTGCGGTGTGGGACTTAAACATCGTCGCAACCCAGCATACGCCGCCCTTGCAGGAATTACACACCTTTACGCGGCTGCACACCAAGGGCGACAGCAGCACGACGATTGCGCACACCGTGGCGTATCGGTATGGCATGGAGGGCGTAAATTCGACTTCTCCCAGTTCAAAAAACGCAGTGGAGCGGTATTTGCCCGAAATTCAGTCGTTGTATTGGGCAGAAACGGATATTGCAAAAGAAGTGAGCCTTGATTCGTGTAAAAACCTTGTACGCAGCATGAATACTCGGCACTGGGTGGTGTTTCAGCGTAATCGCTATGCCGTGAATGCGCAACATTTAGCGGACGCACTCACGCAAGAAGGCTACTCAGAAACGGCAGCAATACCCGCACAACAACAGAGCGGGTTCGATGTGTGGATGAAATCAAAGATGATGAAATTGTCGTTGCCGGGACTGAAGGATGATGCACTTCCGCAGCGATTTATCTATACGTTTCGGCATTTTGAGCGCGTGAAGTGATGCGGACTATTTCACCGAAATTTTCCTAAGGAACGGTTCAAAAATAAAGTACCACTTTTTTGGCTTCAGTGGCACAGACATTCCTGTCTGTGAGTCCTGATGCGGCTTTGAAGACTCACAGACAAGAATGTCTGTGCTACTAGTAGTCCATCAAATGAGTTTTAAGAGGAGCAGACAAGAGTGTCTGCTCTACCGAAGCCAGTATTGACGGTAGCGCAGACACTCTTGTCTGCGCTACGAGACGCTAAAAACTTGTTTGACGGACTACTAGTGAAGAAAACTCGCGCATTTATTTCGACATCATTCCTAATACCAAATTACGCTCTTCCTCGCTCAATTCCCGCCAAACACCGCATCTGAGCTTGCTGTTTTCGTCCGATAGTGGGAGAAAAAGTGCGCCAATCTGCACACGCACAAGGCGGAGCGTTGGGAAGCCACAGGCAGCCGTCATTCGGCGCACTTGGCGGTTTTTGCCTTCGCTGATCTCCAGAGCAATCCACGAGGCGGGGATATTTTTGCGAACACGAATAGGCGGAAGCCGCTCTGGAAGCCGCTCGGTTTCTTGCTCCGCGAGATGCCACGCTTTGCAGGGGCGTGTTGTGTAGTCCTGCACACGAACACCGCCCGAAAGCCTCGCTACATCTTGTTCTGTGGGAATGCCTTCTACCTGAACCCAGTATCTGCGCGGGTGTGCATATTTTGGCTCAAGCAAATACTTCACAATACGTGCTTCGTCCGACAAAAGCAAAAAGCCCTCCGAATCAGCATCTAAGCGACCAACAGGATAAACATTTGGCGGAAAACCAAACTCCGCTAAGGTGCGATTCTGCGCGGCATCGCTTGTGAACTGCGAGAGTATGCCAAAGGGCTTGTAGAAGGCAAGAAGCATGAGAGAAAAGGAGATTTGTTATTGTGAAAAAAAAGGCGTTTCTTTGTTACAATTGATTATTTGATTATTGATTGTTTGAATTATATAAAGCTCAATGCGCTTCATGTCCTATCAATCATCATTGCTTGCATATCACATTATGAAACCATTACTTTTACTTGCTCTCTTCTCGATTGCGCTGTGCCTTGGTGTGCGCGAGGGAACCGCCCAAACAGCGCGAAAAGACTCGTTGGAAGCGGTGTTGTTGTCCTTGAAAACCAAGAGAAATGATTCCGCCAAAGTACAGATTCTCTGCGAGCTTTCAAAAGAGTATGAAGCCCGCGATGCGGTGCGGGCTTTGGTGCTGGCACGGCAGGCATTGACGCTCGCCGATTCGCTGAAAGACCGTCTCGGTGCTGCAAAGGCGGAGCTACGGATGGGAACAGTACTATGGTCGCAGGGATTTTACGAGCAATCGGTGGAGTATTATTTTCGCGCCTTGAACCTTGCGTATAATCTCAAAGATAGCATCACGATTGCGCGGGCATTGGGCGGGATTGGCGCGAATTATCGCAAGCAGGGAAACTATGCCAAAGCAAAAGATTATTACACGCAAGCCTTGACGCTCAGTACGTCTGTCCACGACAAACGCGGTATGGAAGCCATGCTGAATAATCTTGGCGTGTTGCATTTTGGCGAAGCCGAGAACGACAGTGCGCTTGTGTGTTGGCAGCGAGCATTGGATTTGGACATAGAGTTGCGCGATTCGGCGAGTATTGCACTTGTGTCGGCGAATGTTGCGTGGGCGTATAATAATCTCGGCAAGACCGCCGTAGCTATGCGTTTTGCCGAAGACGCGCTTGCCATTGCAAACCGTATTGGCGACAAGCGCGATGCTGCCTTGGCGAATCATGTGCTGGGCGAGATACATTCCCACACGCAAAACTACACGCTTGCCGAAAGCTACGAGCGAGAAGCACTGCGCCTTGCAGAGGAATATGGCGGAAAAGAAATCATGCGCTGGGTATATGAATCCCTCTCTTCGATTGCCGAGCGGACAGGGCGACCTGTTCAGGCATTGGAGTATTACAAAGAGTTCAAAGAGTTTTCCGATTCCATGCACACCGCAGAAACTGCCGAGCGCACTGCCGTTTTGACCACGCAATACCGCGACGAAGAGCGCGTGAAGGAAATTGCCCAGCTCAAAACCCGCGCCGAAGACCACGCAAAGGTTCGGAATCTTTTGCTTGTGGGGCTTGTGTTGCTTATTGGCTTGTTGGTTATTGCGGTGAATCGGTATCAATACCAACGCCGCACCGAGCAGGAACTCTTGCGCCGTCAGTGTATTTTGGATGAGCAAGCAAGCGATATTGAGCTTGCTAATTCGCAGCTTGCCGAGCAGAATCAACAGCTTCAGCTCTTGGATAATGAAAAAAATGAAATGCTGGGAATTGTGGCGCATGACCTGAAAAACCCTATTGGTGCGGTGCGCAGCTATGCTGAGATGATTTGTTACAGCGAAATTCCACCAGAGGAAGCGCAGCGTTCGAGCGAAATGATTATCCAGACCAGCAATCGGATGTTGGATTTGGTCAATAATCTGTTGGATGCCAACGCGATAGAATCTGGGAAAATGAAGTTTTCTCTGGTGGTATTCGATGCTGCGCCGATTGTGGAGATGATGACGGAAAATATGATGAAGGCTGCGGCAATGAAAGAAATCCGCTTACATTTTTCTTTGTTGAATGAAGCAAGTCGAACACAGGGCGCAACAACACTCCAAGCAGATGAAGTCGCATTTACGCAGATAGTGGAGAATATTCTTTCTAATGCCCTGAAATACTCGCCCTTTGGGAAAAACGTCTGGGTGCGTGCTGGTCGTATCTCTGCCAAAGGTGGTGATATGGTGCGGATAGAAATTCAAGACGAAGGTCCTGGATTTACCGATACTGATAAAGAAAAACTTTTTGGTAAGTTCGCTCGTCTTTCAGCACGACCCACTGGTGGTGAGCATTCGACGGGGCTTGGTTTGTCAATCGTGAAAAAGCTCGTCGAACTCATGCACGGAACAGTGTGCTGCCAGAGCGAATCTGGACACGGCACGACGTTTATTGTCGAGTTTCCGGCGGTGTAACGTTTTTTTATTTTTTGCTTCGGGTATGCTGCACTATATCTTGGATGCACACAATATTATGCACAAAGACGCAACGATGAAGCGGCAAATGGATTCCTCGCTTACAACGGCGCGTCAAACCTTGCTTACGCTTGTGGAAGGCTACGCACGGCGGCGGCGTGATATTCTTTTTACCATAGTGTTTGATGGCGTAAATGCTGCCGTTCAACGCCAAGAGGTGAATGTAAACGTCCGCGAAACGCGGCGTTTTCAGGAAGCCGATGAGGTTATTAAAGATTTGGTGCGTTTGGAAGAGCAGACGCGGCGCGTAACGGTGATTTCATCGGACACAGAAGTACACAACTTTGCAAAATTATCGGGCTGTTCTGTGAAATCAGCATCAGTGTTTCTGCGGGAACTCCGCTCAGATTCTGGCACGAAATCCACGCCAGAGGCTCGCCGCCTTGCTTCGACTGATAAGCCCGAAAATGTTTCCCGTGCTGAGATGGAAGCAATGAAGCGGATGTTTGGATTGAAGTAATAGACAAGTGTTTTTTTATATTCTTAGGACTTTCGCAGAATGTGCTTTTGAAGCTCACAGACAGGAATGTCTGTGCCACCAAAGCCAGTATCTATCAGTCTTGTAGTGGCACAGGCATTCTTGCCTGTGAGGTTTGTGAAAGTCCTAATTCTGTCAATGTTATATTCTGTCAATGATAGCAGCACATCCATCAACAATTCTCATTACGGGCGGAAGCGGTTTTTTCGGCACGAACGCCGCCGAATGGTTTCGCAAGGCGCAGGGAAGCCGTGTCGTTTGCACGTCGTCGCACCCTGAAAAATATGCGGCATTTGCGCCTGTGCATCGTTCTTTACAGGACAACCCACTTATCAAAGCAGATGTTTTGGATGTGTCGTCATTGCTAGAATGTTTTGAAAAAATTGCACCAGAGTACATTATTCATGCCGCAGCATATTCCGTGCCTTTGCTCTGTGAAAAAGACCCAGAGCATACCTTTCGAGTAAATGTAGGCGGCACAGAGAATATTCTTCAGGCAGCAGAAAAACTGGATATTCCGCTTGTGTTTCTTTCAACGGATTTAGTGTTTAAGGGCGACCGCGCAGTTGAGCGCGAGGGTGCGTACACAGAACTCATGCCACTGGATGCAGAGATTGTGTATGGGAAAAGTAAAATTGCTGCCGAGCGCGTTTTGCAGGAAAGTAGCTTTAGAAAGTGGATAATTCTTCGCACATCGCTTATGTTTGGTGGACGGGTTGCATGGGCAAAAGGTTTTCCACAATTTGCGATTGATATGTTGAAAACTCAGCAACCAGCGACGTTATTTTATGACCAATACCGCACTCCTACATATATTGCAGATATTGCAGAGGCTATCCACTGTCTTGTGGAAAACTCTGTGGAAAACTCTGTGGAAATGTCGGATACACTGTGGAAATCGTGTGGAAAACATGATGAAAATGTTCTTGCTGGAGTCTGTACTCAAAAGAACCTAGCGATTGCGGGGGAAATTTTTCACTGCGGCGGAGCAGAGCGCATGAACCGCGTAGAATTTGTACGGCGATGCTGCGCGGTGCTTGGTGTGGACAGTGCGCAGATAGTAGTAAAAAGTATGAACGATGTTCCCGATTATACAACGCGGGTATGTGATGTTTCGCTGGACTCTACCAAACTCACCACACGCATTCAATGGAAACAAACCGCTCTGGAATCAGCTTTCCAAGAGATGTCCTCAAGTTTTGACACTACATTTGACGATAAGTAGGCAACTGAATATAGCTGAAGATGCTTCGACAAGCTCAGCATGAGGTCGGAAGCGATCTTGACCCTGAGCTTGTCGAAGGGTATAATGCAAACTATATTGAGCGACGTACTTAAAAGCAATGATTTAGGACTTTCGCAAAAAGCTATCGCTGAGGTGCTTCGACAGGCTCAGTATGAAGATTAAAGCGGTCTTGACCCTGAGCTTGTCGAAGGGTTTATGATATATAACGTACTTTTGCGAAAGTCCTATGATTAAACTTTTCTGAAGGAATTGCTTTCCAAAAGTATGCAAGACAGCAAAGAACAAAGGTTTATCAATGAAGCCGCAAATTTAGATTTGCTTTTCTAGGAAAATCATGTAGTTTAGGGCGCACCTGTTTTTTGTGTGCATCTAGTTGTCTGTCTGTCACTATCCATGGAAAGCATTCGCGCATTGTTGTAGTGTGATAGATACAGCAGTGCGATAAGAATAAAGATAGTTTCCCATAATTCGTTGTTCATATTCATTTTGATTTGTTCGAGGAGTGGTTTTCATGTCCCGCTACGTTGTTGCTGTGATATGTTGTCTTATCGTCATTGCTCTAGAGAGCGTGAGTATGTCTGCACAAGGCAAAAAAAATGCAAAATCTGCAAAAGCCTCATCAGGAGTGCCTTCGGCAGGACAATCGTCAAACCCTTCTCAAACCAAAACTGCGTCCGCACTGCCAGAAGTCAAGCAAACTCCATTGCTGGATTCTGCGCAACTGCTTATTCAACCGACATTTACTTCATTGGATGAGGCGTTGCGTCGTGCCGATAAAGTCTATAAGCTACGTTTAGATGAAAACAATCTGACCGCGCTGCCTGGAACGATTGGTCGTTTGGTCAATTTGCAAGAGTTATCTTTAAATTTTAATCAACTTAGCACATTACCGCCAGAGATTGGGAAATTAACCAATTTGCAAGTATTGGTACTAGATAAGAATAAAATTAAGCGTTTGCCGACAGAGCTAAAAAGCTTGGTGAATCTTCAAAAGTTGTATTTAAATCATTACAATCAAATGGAAGATAGCGAAGTTCCACCAGATTACGAACCAGGCGTGGAGTTGCGTGCTTTGTGGCTTGCAGTTGATAGCTTGACGAAACTGGAGACACTTGGCTTAGGCGGTAATCGTTTGAAGGAAATCCCACGAGGTTTGCTAAAAATTTCCAGCTTGAGACACTTGTATATCAATGATAATGCCTTAGCAGAATTATCTGAAGATATTTACAAGTTACAAAATCTTGAACAGTTGGATATTAGTAATAACCAACTGAAAGGATTGCCAGCAGAAATTGGCAAAATGAAAACATTGCAAATGCTTGATTTGCGTTTGAACAGTCTTCTCAAGTTGCCGTCGGAGCTTGGTAATTGCTCGGCGATGACAGAGCTTGATGTAGGATTTAATATGTTAAAAGAGTTACCAGAGGAAATTGGAAATCTTACCAAGCTAGAGCGTATTAATATTAGCAATAATCGCTTATCTACAGTACCAGCAAGTATAGAACGTTGGGAAAAGTTGAAAAAGCTAAAAATGGTTGATAATCCGATTAAAGATGATGCCGATGTTGCTATGAAGCTCCGCAAACTACAAGTTCGCAGACCCGCACCTTCTATTGAGCGCGATATAAAGCGATAAAAACGTAGGAAAAATCAGGTAAAAACGCCTTATTTGCAGACAATAGTTCTGTAAGTAGGGCGTTTTTGTCGCTGAGGTATTAGGCATATAAATAAGTAGATATAATGTGTGTAGGGAATGGAAAAGCATACAATAGAAAAAATGTGCGGCGTGGGGAAAAAATGACAATTTTTTTGTTTTGTATTATGATTTTTGCATATTGGAATGTGATTCGCCAATCACACCCCTCATTCCTAGTGGATAATTCTCTGTTTTTGTAACTTTTTGGAAAAAGCATATGTCGAAGGGCAGTGCTGGTAAAGTGTACTTCGTGTTGTACCTTGCCGTAATTCTGGAACTTCTTATCATCATTGTAGAACGCGACGAAGCCGAGGAAGGTTTGCATAAAAAGACCAAAGAGTCAATGAAAATTGTGCAAAATATCCTCTCTCAACTTCAGAGTGGCTCTGGTAATTATGACATGAATGTTAGTCCGAATGACCTTATTATCATTCAGGACAAGTCAACCTTGGAAGCTCTTCCAAAAGAGCAGAGAATCAAGCGTCAGAAAACATATAGCGTAAAAGTGAGCGTGACTGACGTAACCGAAGCCAAATCTGGTGAAGGCGAGGAAGGTGGAGGTGAGGAGAAAAAAGACTATACGCTTACCAAACTTGCAAACGTGCAGGAATTGACGTATCAGCTTTTTTATACCGAAACGCCGAAAGGTGAGGCGCAAGATATTGCACCACGTTTACCAGATAGTACCTATAACGGTAAGCGCTTGCGAGAGTTTAAGCCAGGTGAGGTCGCTACGTTTGCTGACCAAACACAAGGCGGCAAATCTACGAACTGGAATTTGTTGGACGTGCGCCAACTGAAGCTGGACGTAGCTGCAACATATGAGTACACAAAGCCTGAGGGTGGGTGGAAAAAGCCATTGTATAGTTTAACAGTAGCTGGTTCGCCTATTGAGCGCGGTGCGCAAGCAAAAGATACCACGTTTTTTTATGATAGTGTAAAATCCGATAAAGATTTCGCTAATAACGGTAAACTTTCATCGCGGACTTTTACTGTGAACTTCGACCCAGGTGAAGAGCGCAAGGACGGTTGGTATAAGCTCCGCTTTTTCTCTAGCACAAACAAGATTCTTGGCGTAGATTTTGAGGCTGGTGCAAAGGAGATTAGCGATGAAGACCAAGTAAACGTGGGTGTTGTGAAGCTCAAAGTAAAAGCACTTCGCTCTGTGATGACTGAATTACAAAAAGAGCTTGATGGTAAAATGGAACTGCGTGGCGTGTGGTACGATGGCTCAGGAGATTTTAACGCGCGTCTCAAGGCAGTGGAAGAACTGGATGCAGCTCTGAAACTTGCGCGTGAGGTGAACAAAGATAATGAAGAAGTTGCAAGTAAACTTACGTTGTACGAATATATTGTAAAGCTCACTACACCAGGCTTTTCGGCATTTCTTGACCAGAACCGCAGCACGATGGACATTGATGTGCAGGTGCGCAAACCCGATGCACAGCAGCCCGCACCTCGCGTGAGTGACCTTGAGCCGAAAATTATTACCTTCGATAAACTGAACAAAACAATTATCACATTTGTTTTGTCTCCAGCTTCGTACTTCAAGCCAGGCAATCCTGAAGTTGATATTAAAGGAACACCATCCCTTGTCGGACAATTCCGCGTTGAACCAGATGTTGCCACAGCCGACGCTGCTGCTGCGGCTGCTCCAACGGGAGCGGCAGCAAACCAGCCACGAAAATATCGTATAGTCTTTGATAAACCGATTGCGGCGGGAACATATAACATCAAGGTAAGCTACACTGGTGGCGGAAAAACGGATACAGCAACAAGCGAACTCAAAGTATTGCAGAGTATGCTCGATCCAAAAACTATGAAAGCAATTGCTGGACTGAAGTTATACTACGGCAAGCGTCTTGCTTTCCGTGCGAAATTACCACTTGAAGCAGAGTTACCATTGCAGCAGTTTAAGATTGATTATCAATTAGGCAATGAAAAGAAAATGCAGGATAACCCATTCTCGGAGTCATATGTTGGTCCGAATATCCCTGCATCAGCAAAGAAAGTGAAAATGGAGGTAGTCTGGATTAACCCTGGAACGGGCGAACGCGTTCCTCTTCTCTCTAAAGAAGTAACGCCAGAGCAAACTGCGCCAGATATTGCTTGCCAAAGTGCGATTGCAGAGATGAAATCTGATAACACGCAAGCTCCAAAGAAAAAGGCAGCAGGTAAAAAGCCTGTGCCGCCAGCAAACTTCCAAGTGACGATAAAGGGTATTTCCGTTGATTATGAAGTACCGATTGACGCTGATAATAAAGATCCAAACGCAAGTAAGCCTATAAAAGCAACCTTGGGCGAGGTAGAAGCGGAAGGTCCAGCTGATATTGATTTTGGAGCAGCAGAAACCAAACTTACTATTTACAATGGTGATGAGCCCGATCCACTGGGTGCTTGGACTGCAAATGCAACAACATTCGGTATTACGAGTGGCGAGTTTGATGCAACAACTGGATCATTTCCCATTATAATTCAGGTAAAAGACTTGCCACCAAAACCACCGGGAGAAACTCGTATCTTACGTGGAACAATTGCCGTAAAAGTTGGCGCAAAAATTGTTAATCGTAAAGCTGGTGTATCTAACAAGGTTTCTCAGTCGTGCATTATTCCGATTAATATTCCATACCCATAGTCTCTTTCAATCAAGGCTTTGGTATGCGTTCTTAAAAAATAAATGTTATATTTGAGTTGTTCTTTCGAGTTTATTTTTCGCGCCTACTGTTTTTTTTGTCTGACAACTCGTACATTGTTTAAGAGAATTTTATAGCTAGAGTTGTAGTCCACCTCAGAGGTGGACTACAACTGCGACACTTACAACAACGTCATAACAAAATGAAACTATAAAAATCAACTAAACAACCTACTAGTCGTGATTAAAATAACGTAGCGTGTGAGACTAATTACTCAAAACGTACATCATCAATTACTTTAGAAATTACTACTATTCATCATTTTACTGATTGTAAGGATGCTGTTTATGCGTAGCCTACATCGTGGCATATTCGCAGGTTTGCTGGTTGCGGGAGTGTGGATGCCGTCAGCAAATAGTTCTGCACAAGAGCTTACGAAAGCCTTTTTGCGAAGAATGGATTGGTATAAATACTCCAATATTTCTATATTCGAGGCTGATGGTGCTGCTGTGAAGCGTTTCAAAGAAACCTTTACACCCAGTTTGCCCCGCACTGCTGGACTGGAAGCTGCCGAACAGGAGTGTACCAATACCGATGATATTCGTAAGCGGATTACCAAGAAGCAACCTGTTCCGCAAGCATTGATTGATGAAGGTGGTAGCCCGCAAGACTGCGAAGTAGTCAAAACATATTATACTAGTCTGGCTGCGCTTGTGCAAATTGGCAAAGTGTACGTCATTACCGAACGTTACCAAGAAGGACAAGAAATAAATATTTTGGGCGTGATTCCTATTCAAGCACCTTCAACGCCCGTGGCTGCAGCCGACCCTGATTTCTTGAAAAATTCCTTGAATGCTCCGCTCTCCACAGGTTTGATGGACGGTGCAGATTTGAGACAATTCAAAACAAAAGAGTTTGAAAAGAATGATTCTACGGGGAACATGGATCCAGTAAAAGGTTCGATTGAGAGTACGGGTTCCGAGAATATGTATGATTACTTAAAAGCAATTATCAAGCAAAATCCGTCCGAGAAAACAAGCTCCATTCGACCTAGTGCGCAGGTAGCAATGAAGATTAATAAAGAAATTGTTACCAAAATGATTGCTGAAGATAAAGTCAGCGATTACGTCATGATTAGTGAAGGCGAGCCACACAAAGCTGTTTCTAACGATAAAACTTTTTTGGATGAAGTAACTATTGGTGTTGCCGACTTGATTAGCTGGCGACACTATGAAGATCCCGCAAGTGTTCAAGGTGAACCAACGAATTTGCCCAAATATGGTGCGGAACTTCGTTTTGGTAATGATGATATTGGCTATCCGTCTCTTTGGACAGAGCGTGCTGCTCTCAATGCAATGTGGGACGGTGTAAAACTTGGTGTCATTCTTCCGTCGTCGCTTTGGGCACCCCAGTTGTTAAATTTAATGATGATGCCTCGTCGCCAATCTACCTTGCGAGAAATTGGTGGTGTAAACTTTGGCATTGATTTCCCCTTCAAACTGATTGATAGAAGCGGTGTATTCAATGCTGGTGCCTCCTACATGATAGGCAACGGTGTCCAGTATAACTATGATGGTTTAATTGCAAATGAAGGTGAGACACTGCCGACTGGCAGACCTGATTACACACGTTTGCGCCGCACATTCCTTATGCGTGCGCATGGTGCCGCTACGTATACTTTCTCTATCGGTATCAATGATCCTGACAAAGACAATCAGGGTTATTTTATTCGCTTTAAAATTGGTATGGCAGGATATTCGATGGAAGAATTCCGTCGTACAAACGATTGGGCGCAAATTCAAGACTTGGCTGCGCCAAACGGTGTGCGTTGGCCCCGCATTGATGAAGACGTAGCTCCTATTATGGAGCGTACGGGACCTGCAATTCTAAAAGTTAGCCCTCTCTTCCGAATTGAATACATGGCTGCTGGTCTTTCTGCTCCATGGGGGGCATATGTGCAGTTTTTTGATGGTGCAGCTACAGGGCAAGGCTGGTTGCAGATACCAATTAGCGACACAGGATTTTTTACTGCTATCCGTCTGGACTGCCGTCTCTTCGCTCCTATTACGCGAGGTCGCTATCCTTGGGAGCATAACGTCATTGCCATTCCTTCTGTGCGTTTTCTCTTCCGTTGGTAATCGTTTCTTGAGGCGGTTAAATTGGCACACTCTGTGTGTGCCATAAATATGTGTCGCATTTCGCACAATGTGCTGCACTTCACACACTTTTCAGAATAATCTTTTGAACTTGAATTTTGATTATTGAGAAATCCTTCTCATTCAATGATTTCAGACCGTAATCCTATGAAAAAACTTTCTTTGGCTCTGGGTTCGTGCTTTGCGATTGCTTTTGGCGCATCCACGTTATCGGTACAGGCACAGTCTCCTGCCCCTGATTCTTCTGGTGGTGGAGGTAACGGTATTCCGAAAGCCTTGACACAAATTGATGACCGAGCTTTGCCTTTCCTAAGCCGTTGGACGGTGTGCGAAGCACAGGTGCAAAAGCTCATTCAGCAATACTTCAAAACTATCGGTAAAGAACCTGGACCAGATTTGGCAAAAATATCCATTTTGGGAGAACCCAAAAAGGGGGGAGGAAAGTACGAGCTTTATAGAATCCAGTGTGGAAGTGCTGTTGCGGTTAAAAAAGAACTTGATGACACTATGCTGCAAGGCGTTCGAGACCTCATTGCGATGCCTGTTGGTGCTGAAGGCGAAGAATCGTATTGCCACGACTTTACCAATGTGTCGGCAGTAGGTGGTAAAGTTTCGACCGATATTGACAAAAAAGTTGGTGTGGGCGAAAATAACTTTCGTATGCCAACTGGCGGTCGTCAGTATATTTCTTTGTCGTTATTTGAGCAGTATCTTCGCGTGGGCAATACAAACTGGTGGATTCAGAACATTATTGGGAATGATCCAGCAGGCTATATGTTCTACCACGCTGGCGAAGCAAAGATTCTCGCTCGTCGTCCACTTATTGATAATTACGATAACAACACACGCCGTGTCGTTCCGAATCTCTTAAAATTTCATGCTGGACTTGTGTACCGTCTGACGGATAATGTCGGCAACCCGAACCCACGTTTTGCTGAAGGTTTGCTGGGCAGTCGCCGAATCAGCATGGGACCCGAACCCAAACTTGCTGCGGGTCTTGAAGGGTGCTTGACCCTGGGCGAAGATAATAAAACTAGTGTCATGGGTGTTGCTCTTAATGTGGAGCTTCCTATTGGTAGTCTGAATGAATCTGTTCCCGTCAGCGACCCTGACTCTTACGCTCGTATTGCTTTACCGCGTGGACGGAGTTTGAATTTTAACGGTTCGAGTGATTTAGAAATATTGCCAACGCTTCCGCGTGCCGATGGTGCGCCAGCTAATGAGCTTATCAGCCCACTTTTGCGCCGTAACGGACAGTTCACCTTCTATTACACATGGTGGTTGGATACCGAAGGCGACAATCCACCAGATAATATCTTCCGCGTTGATGCGGGGATTAACGTTACTGAAATTCAAGAAGTTGCGCTTGTTCGTCAGCGCAGCACGGGGTTCGTGTTCTTAAACTCTAGCAACATCCGTCCTGCCACAGTTGGCGGACCAAGTTTGCAGACGTATTTGCCAACAAGCGTTCTTGATTGGGTCTATGCTCGTTTTGAATATCGTAATGAAACAACGTTCCCTTTCGGATTTTATGCGCAATACTCAAACCAAATTGTCATGGCAGGAACGTATCTGCCGCTTGCAGGAAACTGGCTGTATTTGGAAGCAAAGGTTGCGTTCCCCGTGCGTGAGGTAGCGCGTGGATATGAGCTTCCCGTTTATGCAATGCTTTCGCCCGTCTTCCGCATCCAGATTCCGCGCTAAATGCCTTATGTTGAGTTCCGTTTGTAAAGAGTATTTGCACTGTGTCTGTTTGTTTCATCTTGTCTGCTCTTCGTAATTGTTGTAATTTAAGCCCGTACAATCACCCCTTGTACGGGTTTTTTTATTCTTTGTGGAGGACGACCTTGTCGGTGTTCGACCGAATACTGAAAATTCTCCTCCTGACTTATTTCTTGAATATATGACATTTGTGTCTTCGTTTGCTCAATCTTTGTGGTGGAAGTGTATAAGTGGTGGTATTATGTGTATAATGATACACACCTCGTCGCTACTTGTGTATTCGCTGTGCGCACAAGTACCGTCATCAAGCAAAACCCAGCCAATGAATCCAACAACCACACAACCTACAACAAAAGATCCAGCACAGCGCGTGGGAGGAACACAAAAGGCTGCCCCTCCTGCTTTGCCGTCAAATCTTTTTCGTCGTGAAATTGAAATTGCAGATTCGATTAAAAAAGCAAGTATCTTGCAGGGCGTACAGCAAGGCGCACGAATTCAAGCGAAAGACGACCGTCTGAAGCTCTTTATCCAAAATGTTGATATTACGCGCTTTCCTGAAGTAGGGTTGGTTGTCGAGGCAATGAGCAATGACACTGCTGCTTTTGAAGCACTGGAAAACCAAAAACTTTCTGTGCTGGAAAACGGTAAAGCACGCCAAGTGATTTCGGTCAAGAAAATTTCGGCAGAAAAGCGTATCCCGATGGATTTTGTCTTTGTGTTGGATATTACCGCCACAATGCAAGACCACATTAACGCTGTTCGTGATAATGTGGATGCCTTTGCGAAAAATCTTCTTGCCAAAGGGATTGATTTCCGTTTGGGCTTGGTTATGTATTCCGATTCTGTTGAAGTTGTCAAGCAGCCTACGGGCGATGTACAGGAGTTTCTTTGGTGGTTGCGCGATGTACAGGCTCGCGGTGGCAAAGACGAAAAAGAAAACTCGCTTGATGCGCTTGCTGCCGCTTCCAATCGCATTAAATACCGTCCCTCAGCAAGCAAAATGGCGTTGCTCATTACCGATGCGCCCTATCATCAAAAAGGCGAAGACGGCGACGGAACAACTTCCTACACGACGCAAAGCATCATTGACACGCTCGTAAAACGCGAAATGAAAGTTGTACCAATCACGAAAACGGTCTTTCAGCAATACAATAAAATTGCTACTGCTACTCGTGGCACAACCTTCGATATTAGCAAGCCTTTTGCGACAATTTTGGATACGTACTCGCGGAATCTGACCAATATGTACGCTATTACATACCGCTCAGAAGAACCCGCATTGCCTGATTCCATCAATGTTGCAGTGGTGAATGAGCAAAACTACGAACTGGTACGTCGCACCATTCCCATCTTGCAGATTGGACGCAAGCTCATCATTGAAGATTTGCTGTTTGCCACAAATAAGGCTATCCCCGTAACAACCTTCCAGCCACAATTAGAGCGCATTGCAGAATTTATGATGAATCGCAAAACGGTCGTTATTCGTGTAGAAGGGCATACCGACGGCATTGGTGGTGCAGAATATAATTTACGCCTTTCTATGCAACGCGCCGAAGCCGTCAAAACGTACCTCATCCAGCGCACCGTAGCTGCACATCGGATTCATACATTGGGTTTTGGCAAATCGCGCCCTATTGCAACCAATGATACCGATATTGGTCGCCGTTTGAATAGGCGCACGGAAATCGTGATTTTAGAAAAGTAATTGGTATGTAATCCTAACTGGTTACGCCGTCATCGCAAGTAAAATAGATGCATTCTTGATAGCCGCATCCTTTTCTTGCTCGAAAGCTGTCGTATTCGCCATATTTCTTGCGCAAGTATCGTTCTTGTGATACTGCGCTTTGGCACAACACTCAAAACTTTAACATCTTCTCATTGTATGAATATTCTCGGAATGTTTGCCCCCGGACCCAATCCCAGTGCGGCGTTGCTCGTGGATGGAAAACTCGTCGCGTGGGCAGAAGAAGAACGCTTTAATCGCATCAAAACCTCGCCCGATAATTTTCCCTTTCAAGCGGCAAAATTCTGTTTGGAAAAAGCAGGCTTGCATCTCGACCAAATCGACCACATCGCCTACGGTTGGGATTGTACGCGCTATGCCTTGCAAGCACCTGTTTTCTACGAAGAGCAGCATACCAAATATCCCGACACGCACGCCTACAACAAGCTCCAACAGGCATACCGCCTGAACTTGTACCATCCCGACCGCATTGAACAAACCTTGCGTTTGGGCTTACGTGCATTGTCGCCGACGAACAGCGTTCCGCCCGTGAAATATTACTCGCATCACTTGTCCCATGCGGCTTCGGCGTTTTATGCGTCGGGTTTTGAAGAAGCAAATATCATCAGCATTGACGGCTCTGGCGAGGAAATTACCACGCTTCTCGCATATGGAAAAGGCACTCACCTTGAAACGCTCGACACCTACAAGCTCCCGCATTCGCTCGGCGGCGTGTATGCGACGTTCACCGAGTTTCTTGGTTTTAAGCCCTACATGGACGAAGGCAAAGTAACGGGGCTTGCTGCCTACGGCAAATACGACCAAACCTTGCAAGACAAACTCGATAAAGTTTTGTCCTTCGACGCGGAAACAGGTCATTACGCCGTGAATCCGTATATGCGCTTTATCGGCAAACACAGCTACGGACGGCGTTTTACCGATGAATTTATTGAACTCTTCGGCAAGCCGCGAAGCAAGCAAACATCAGCCCTTGATGCACCATATCCCGACCTCGCGTTTGCGGTGCAATGGCGGTTGGAGCAAGTCGTGATGGGGCTTGCAAAGCGAATGCACCATAAAACAGGCTCGAAAAATTTCTGTCTGGCAGGCGGCGTAGCCATGAACTGCGCAATGAACGGCAAAGTGGCGCAAATGGACATCGTGCAGAAACTCTTCGTCCAGCCCGCAGCGACGGATAACGGCGTTTCGCTGGGCGCAGCAATGCTTTCGGCAAATGAGGCGGGAGAAAACGTCCGCTTCCAGATGGCGCATACCAACTGGGGTTCGAGCTATTCCGATGAAGAAATCGAACGCGCCTTGAAGAATGCAAAAGTGCAGTATCGCAAAAGCACGAATCTTGCCGCAGAAACCGCACAAATGCTTGCTGCGGGGAAAATCGTGGCATGGATGCAGGGTGCAATGGAAGTGGGCGCACGTGCCTTAGGAGCGCGGTCAATCCTTGCTTCGCCGATATTTCCCGATATGAAAGACAAACTCAATCTCGAAGTAAAACACCGTGAAACTTGGCGACCCTTTTGCCCGTCTATCAAAGCAGAAAGCTACGAGCGATTCATTCCAAGCGGCGTAGATTCAGCGTTTATGGTGGTTGCTTTGCCCTTTTCCGAGAAAGAAAAATCAAACGTGCCGTCGTGCGTCCATGTAGATGGAACGGCTCGCACACAGCGCGTTACAAAGGATGTACAGCCCTTGTTCTGGAGCGTTTTGGACGAGTTTGAAACATTAACAGGCTACGGAATTTTGATAAACACCTCCTTCAATGTGCAAGGCGAACCAACGGTTTGTACGCCCCAAGACGCGCTTCGGTGCTACTTCTCGACGGGTTTGGATGCGCTTGTGATGGGTAGTTTTATTTTGACGAAGTAAACGTTTGTTGAATACTAAAGTTTCACAAATATGTCATCAGTGGCACAGACTTCTTGTCTGTGTTTTCCACCTGAATACCGCACCAATACTCACAGACAAGAATGTCTGTGCCATTGTCAGAATGTTTTCACATTCCTTTAAATTTTCACCACGCTCCCAGTCAATCATTCCCAAAAACATCATGGATTTTCAAGCAATCTTCCAAAATCTGCTCGTAACGATGCCGATTTTCCTTCTCTCGCTCTCGGTTCACGAAGCCGCGCACGCAGCAACGGCGTACTATCTCGGCGACCCAACCGCGCGAGACTTGGGGCGCGTTACCATCAACCCAGTGCCGCATATTGACCCCATCGGCACGATTCTCATGCCGATTATTTCCTCGCTCATGGGCGGTTTCGCAATGATTGGCTGGGCAAAACCCGTCCCGATTGACTGGCGAAACTTGCGCAATATCAAACGCGACGATACCTTGATTGCCGTTGCAGGACCCGCATCAAATCTTGTCTTGGCGTTTGTTTTTGTGGCAGGATTAGCCATTGTCGGCTCTGGCGTTATTGATACTGCACCCGGCACGGCTGGCGAGCTTCTCTACCGCTTTTCGCGCTACGGCTTGATTATCAACGTCGCGCTTGCCATGTTCAATATGATTCCCATTCCGCCTCTGGACGGCTCTCACGTGCTTGCAAACGCGCTTCCGAACGACCTTGCCGAAAAGTATCGCTCCTTCAGTATGTACGGCATTTTCCTTTTGCTGATTTTGCTGAATTTCACGCCGCTTAATCGTATTTTGAATACAGTGATTGGTAGCGTCGTAAGCCTGTATTTGCGCCTTGTTCCGTAAAATTCTCTCGTTTCATTGATATTTATTTACCACACCATGAACCGCGACGATATTTCCCAAATGCGGCGTTCTTACACGCTTGCAGGACTTGACGAACACGCAGTTGCACCTTCGCCGTTTGCACAGTTTTCCGATTGGTTCGCCGAAGCACGGGCAAGTATTTCTGGCGAAGCAAATGCGATGACGCTTTCCACCGTGAACCCAGATAATACGCCATCGGCAAGGATTGTTTTGCTGAAAGATATGGACGAGCGCGGCTTTGTTTTTTACACCAATTACGACAGCGCAAAAGGGCAAGCAATCGCTCACAACCCGCACGTTTGCTTGAATTTCTTTTGGTCGGAATTGGAACGCCAAGTGCGTATTGTGGGAAAAGCAGAAAAAATTTCGCCAGAAGAATCGGATGCGTATTTTCAATCCCGCCCTTTAGAAAGCCGCTTAGGAGCATGGGCATCGGCGCAAAGCAGTGTCATTGCGGGTCGTGCGGTATTGGAAGAACGCTTTGCCGCATTGCAAGAAGAGTATGCTGAGAAGCCCGTTCCTTTACCGCCCTTTTGGGGTGGATACCGCGTCGTTCCTTACGAAATGGAGTTTTGGCAAGGGCGCGTGGGGCGCTTGCACGACCGCATCGTCTATCGTCTCGCAGAAGCTGGAGAATGGCGTATTTCCAGACGTGCGCCGTAAGATTCGCTAAGGAACGGGCAAAAATTAAGTAGATAAACTTTTTTGACTTCAGTGGCACAGACATTCTTGTCTGTGAGTGTTAGTGCGGGCTTCAGGCGACAAACACAGACAAGAAGTCTCAAGCCACTACTGACTTTAACCGCTTGTTTTTTTACGATTCCTAAGAAGGCTTCGTTGAGGCAAGGTTTTTTACTTCCCAATACAAAACTTCGCAAAGACGCTGTTCAAGATTTCCTCATTCCAGACCTCGCCCGTAATCTCGCCAATGCGCTTCAATGCTTCGCGGAGGTCTATGGCGGCAAATTCATTCGACGCGCCTGCCTGTACCGCTTCTCGCGCCTTCGCTAGCGATGATGCGGCTTGCGTGAGCAATGAGGCTTGCCGCGCATTGATGAGCGCGTCGCTGACGGTCTGAACTGCTCTTTGTGCCTCGCGTTCAATGAAGTGTTTGAGTTCTTTTATGCCGCGCTCTTCTTTGACCGAAAGGTGTAATCCTTCAAAAATTGCGTCTTTACTCGCTTCTGGCGTGTTTTCTAACAAATCAATCTTCGTCTGCACGCATTCCACACGCGCCTCCAGAAATTTCCCGCGAAGGCTGTTAACAAGCGGGTTTGAATGCTCCCAGCCTTCTGCACTATCGTTCAGCACGAGTATCAAGTGGCATTCTTCCAAAAGCGTTTCGGCAAGTTGGATGCCCGCCACTTCAATAACATCGCTGCTTGCGCGAAAGCCCGCCGTATCAATGATGCGCACAGCCATTGAACCAATTTGCAAAGTTTCTTCGATGTAATCCCGCGTCGTTCCTGCAATCTCGCTCACAATAGCGCGGTTCTTGCCCAAGAGCGCGTTCAAAAGCGAGGATTTACCTGCATTTGGATACCCAACAATTCCCACGCTAAAACCAGAGCGCAAAATCTCCGAAGAGCGATGCGCCGAAGCCAGTTCCAAGCAGTATTCACGCGCTTCGTGGATGCGACGCGCTAAAACGGTTTTGTCAATAAGTTCGATGTCTTCTTGGCTAAAATCCAGTTCCAATTCCAGCAAGCCGCATAATTCCAAGAGTTTTTCGCGTAATTCCGCCAAACGCCGCGTAAAACCGCCCATCAGTTGCCGCGCAGCCGTGTGACTGCCTTGCGTGGAAACCGCATGGATGATATCGCCGACGGCTTCTGCTTGCGTGAGGTCGAGCTTGCGATTCAAAAATGCTCGCTTGGTGAATTCCCCAGGCTCGGCGTGCCGCGCACCCGCTTCAATCAAGGCTTGCACGACTTCATGCGCCACAATCGTTCCGCCATGACAGCCAAACTCAACAACATCTTCGCCTGTGTAGGAATGCGGCGCGCGATAGACAAACGCCGTTACTTGATCAATCGCCTGTCCGCCGCTCCAAAATGCGCCATACAGAATCGTATGGCTGCGAGCCTCTTCAATACTGGTTTTTCCGCGAAAACAGGTATCCGCAATGGTGAAGCAAGAATCGCCTGAAAGCCTTATGATTGCTAGTCCGGCAGCACCTGGTGGCGTGGCAATGGCGCAAATGGGGTCGAAGGTGAGCATGAGTAAAAATTGAGTGTATTTTTCAAAAAATTTGGAAACGAAACTTAAAAGTTTTATGTTTGTATTAGGTTTTACTTAACAAGTTTAGTCTTTCTGCTTTTTATTCTACTTTCTTTTTGTGTTCACCATGGCTGTACCAATACTGAATGACGTTGATAGAAAAATTTGCGACATCCTCCAGCGCAATGGTCGTGCGCACTTCAACGAACTCGCTGAAGTCGTGCATTTATCCGTGCCGGCGGTGTCGGAGCGCGTTCGCAAGCTCGAAGAAAAGGGCATCATTCGGGGCTACACCGCAAAGCTGCATCCTGAAGCCTTTGGGCTGAACATTGCGGCGTTTATTTGGGTGACGGTTGAAGGAAGCCATAATTACAAAAAATTTCTGGATAATTGCACAAACGAACCCGAAATTATGGACTGCCACGCCATTACGGGCGATTCGTCGCACCTCGTGAAAGTCCGCACCACAAGCCCCGCCTCGCTCGAACGCTTACTCTCGCGGATTCAGGAATGGAGCGGCGTAAAGAAAACCTTGACCAATATCATTCTTTCGACGCATTACGAATCGCTCACAATTGACACAGGAGCGACCATACCCGCTGGAGGCGATGTGCCGCAAAAAGAGATTCCCAAAGAAGTGCATAAAAACGGGAATGGTAAAAAAGCGGCGGCGTAATCTGTTCAGAATTCTTCAGGCTTCAGTGGCACAGACATTCTTGTCTGTGTTTCCCACCTGAAACCTGCACCAACACTCACAGACAGGAATGTCTGTGCCACTAAATACAGATGTTTTTTGCCTAAAATATTCAACTCGAAACAATTTCCATTTTTTTCAAACATTCACATTCAAGTTTTACCAATGGCACAAACAGCACCCCGCCGTTACAGCGTTGTTGCGGCAGCAAAAAAAGGAGTCGTGAACGGCTCGAATGGTCATTCTAACGGTCATTCTAACGGATATAGCAACGGCTACAAAGCCCCCGCATCGGATGAAATCTTCGGCGAAGATACGTTCAGCATTGACGTAATGCGCCAAAAATTGCCCAAAGATGTCTTCAATGGTGTCATGGCGACGATTGAGCTTGGCAAAGCGATTGACCCGAAAATTGCCGACATCGTTGCGGTGGCAATGAAAGATTGGGCAGTGGAAAAAGGCGCGACGCACTTTACGCACTGGTTCCAGCCGCTCACTGGCTCGACCGCAGAAAAGCACGATAGCTTCATCACGCCAAACTCTGGCGGTGGCGCGATTGCTCGCTTCTCTGGCAAAGAACTCATTCAAGGCGAACCCGATGCGTCGTCCTTCCCCTCAGGCGGCATCCGTGCTACCTTCGAGGCGCGTGGCTACACCGCTTGGGACGTAACCTCGCCAGCTTTCATCATGAAAAACCCACGTGGCGCAACCTTGTGCATCCCGACTGCGTTTGCATCGTGGACGGGCGAGGCTCTTGACCACAAAACACCGCTTTTGCGCTCAATGGAATCCCTCAACAAGCAGGCTCTTCGCGCACTTGAACTTTTCGGCGTGAAGAACGTGAGCAAGGTGTATTCGACCGTTGGCGCGGAACAAGAGTATTTCCTCATTGATGAAGAATTTGCCTACAACCGCCCTGATTTGCTCCTCGCTGGACGCACCCTCATTGGCGCGAAGCCGCCGCGTGGACAGGAATTGGAAGACCACTATTTTGGTTCAATCCCCGACCGTGTGCTTGCGTACATGACCGACGTTGAAGAGCAGCTCTACCGCTTGGGTGTACCCATCAAAACCCGTCACAACGAGGTTGCGCCAGCGCAGTACGAGATTGCGCCGATTTTTGAAAACACCAACATTGCTGCCGACCACCAGCAATTAACCATGCAAGTTTTGCGCACAACAGCGCGTAAATACGGTCTTTTCTGCATTTTGCATGAAAAACCATTTGCGGGCGTAAACGGAAGCGGAAAGCACGTGAATTGGTCAATGTCGTCGAATACAGGCATGAACTTGCTTGAGCCGGGCGACACGCCGCACGACAATATGCAGTTCCTTTTCTTCTGTGCTGCTGTTATTCGCGCCGTGGATAAACACCAAGATTTGCTCCGTCTCAGCATCGCTACTGCCGCAAACGACCACCGTTTGGGCGCGAACGAAGCTCCTCCGGCGATTATCTCCATTTTCTTGGGCGACCAGTTGGAGAAAATTTTCGTACAACTTGAAAAAGGCAAACCGAAAAAAGGCGAAACCAAAGACCTCTTGGGCTTGGGAACTCCTGTATTGCCGCCCTTGCCGCTCCACGCTGGCGACCGCAATCGCACCTCGCCCTTTGCCTTCACGGGTAATAAATTCGAGTTCCGCGCCGTTGGTTCGAGCCAGTCTATTTCCTTCCCGCTCGTTGTTTTGAACACGATTGCAGCAGAAGCGATTGACGATCTTTCAACCGAAATCGAAAAACTCTTGAAGCAAAAGAAAACCTTCGAGGAAGCTCTTCAAACCGTGCTTCAGAACGTGGTAAAAGAACACAAACGCATCATTTTCGGCGGCGACGGCTACAGCGACGAATGGAAAGCAGAAGCGAAAAAACGTGGTTTGTACATGAAAAGCACCGCACTTGAGGCGTACAGTGCATTTCATGACAAGAAAAACGTTGCAGTCTTCAGCAAATACGAGGTGTTCAACGAGCGCGAGTGGATGGCGCGGGAAGAAATCATGCTCGACCAATACTTCAAAACCATCAACATCGAAGGCGAAACAACTGCGTCGTTGGCGCAGCGCGTTGTGCTTCCAGCAGCTATTCGCTACTTGCGCGAACTGACCGCAACGGCAGAATCATCAAAGGTTGCGGGCATTAAGTCGTCGGGCGTGGAAAAAACCACCAAAGACGTAAATGAGCTTGTTGATAGCCTACGCAGCGCGTTGGACAAACTCGTTGCCGTAAACGCTGACGAAGGCGGCAAAGACCTCCACAGCAAATGTAAGCATATGTACGGCAAAGTTATTCCAGCAATGGCGAAAGTACGCGAGTACTCAGACGAATTGGAAAAAGTCATCCCCGATGACGTATGGCATTTGCCGACGTATCAGGAAATGTTGTTTGTGAAGTAAGTTTTTGCGCCATACAACAATCTTCAGTAGTGGCACAGACATTCTTGTCTGTGAGTGTTGGTGCAAGATTCAGGTGGAGAACACAGACAAGAATGTCTGTGCCACTGATACTTACTGGCTTCGGTAGCGCAGACACTCTTGTCTGTGCCATCAACAAAAACTAAAAAAGAGACGTTGCCCCAAAAGGCAACGTCTCTTTTCTTTTACCGACCTTTTGTACTGTGAGCTGTGTTGTGAGCTGTGGTGTGAGCAATTTTCCCGCTCCGACACGCATCGCTACAATACTTCACTTCGTCCCAGACTTTTTCCCATTTCTTGCGCCAGGCGAAGGGTCGTCCGCAGTTTGCACAAATTTTTGTGGGGAAGTCAGATTTTTTGCGCATTTTCATAGTCTGTAATTTTTGTAAAGTTTGTTTCAGCACCATACAAAAAATCTTCCGTAGTGGCACAGACATTCTTGTCTGTGAGTGTTGGTGTAGGATTCAGGTGGAAAACACAGACAAGAATGTCTGTGCCACTGAAGTCTGATTCTATGAGACTTGCAAAAATTTTGTATGGTACAAAGTGCTAAAATCTCTCTCTCCCCAAAACACCAAATCGCTATGGAACGTTTCAAACTCGTCTCAAACTACAAACCAATGGGCGACCAGCCCGAAGCCATACGGCAGCTCGCCGAAGGGCTTGAGCGCGGCGACCGCACGCAAGTTTTGCTCGGCGTTACTGGCTCTGGCAAAACGTTTACGATGGCGAATGTGATTGAACAAGTGCAAAAACCTACGCTGATTATTTCGCACAATAAAACGCTTGCTGCTCAGTTGTATGCGGAGTTTAAGCAGTTTTTTCCGCAAAATGCCGTTGAGTTTTTCATTAGTTATTACGATTATTATCAGCCAGAAGCCTACGTGCCGACGACGGACACCTATATCGAAAAAGATTTCGCTATCAATGACGAAATAGACCGTTTGCGCCTTCGCGCCACGAGCGCACTCGTGGAAGATAGGCGGGATGTGATTGTCGTTTCGTCGGTGTCGTGCATTTACGGTTTGGGGCGCAAAGAGTCCTTCAAGCAAATGCTGATGCCGCTTCGCAAGGGAATGCGCATTGACCGCCAAATGCTGATTCGCCGCCTCGCGGACTTGTATTATTCCCGCAACGACTTTGAATTCACGCGCGGAACGTTTCGTGTTCGCGGCGACGTTGTTGATATTATGCCCGCTTTCGAGGACAGTTCCGCGATTCGCGTCGAGCTTTTTGGCGATGAAATTGACCGCCTCAGTCTCATCACGCCGATTGACGGCAAGGTTATTGACACGCTGGAAGCCACAACGCTCTATCCTGCGCGGCTTTTCGCCACCACCGAGCGCGAATTGGAGCAAGCGGTTATTCTCATTCAAAACGAACTCCGCGACCGCTTAAAAGAACTCTACGACATGGGAAAGCTCTTGGAGGCGCAGCGTTTGGAGCAGCGCACGATGTTCGACCTTGAAATGATGCGCGAGGTAGGCTATTGTTCGGGCATTGAGAATTATTCCATGCACCTTTCGGGGCGCACCTTTGGCGAGCGTCCGACGTGTTTGCTGGATTATTTTCCCGATGATTATTTGCTCATCATTGACGAAAGCCACGTAACAATTCCGCAAATTCGCGCCATGTACACCGGCGACCGTGTGCGCAAGGGAACACTCGTGGAACACGGATTCCGCCTGCCTTCGGCGATGGAAAACCGTCCGCAGCAGTTCGATGAATTTAACAAAATTGCTGGGCAACTCGTGTACGTAAGCGCGACTCCGGGCGATTACGAATTGGAGCAGTCTGGCGGCGTGGTTGTCGAGCAGGTGATTCGCCCGACGGGACTGCTTGACCCAGAAATTAGCGTGCGTCCCATCAAAACGCAGATTGATGATTTGCTGAGTGAAATTCGCATTCGGCAGAAGAAGCAAGAGCGGGTGCTGGTTACAACGCTCACTAAGCGCATGGCGGAGGATTTGTCGGACTACTTGCGCAATTTGAACGTGGAAGTGGCGTACATTCACTCCGACGTGGATGCGCTGGAGCGGGTCGAGATTTTGCGCGACTTGCGCTTGGGAAAACACGAAGTATTGGTCGGCGTAAACCTGCTCCGCGAGGGCTTGGATATGCCTGAAGTCTCGCTTGTAGCGATTTTGGATGCTGACAAAGAAGGCTTCTTGCGCTCGGAGCGGTCGCTGCTGCAAACGGCGGGCAGAACGGCGCGTAACGCGGAAGGTTTGGTGATTTTGTATGCGGATAAAATCACGAAATCCATGCAGAAATTGATTGACGAAACCAATCGCCGCCGCGCATTGCAAACGGCGTACAACGTGAAACACGGCATCAATCCGAAAACGGTGTATAAATCGCTGGAGGAAATTCTGCAAGGCACGTCGATTGCGGACATCAATGCCAAGCGCACCGAAAAACGCCGCGATGCAGAGATGGCGGAAATTCGCAGGAAAACCGCACCAATCCTAAAGCAAATGACCACCGAACAGCGTACCGAGCTTGTGCAGCAACTCAAAGATGAAATGAAAACAGCAGCCCGCAACCTTGATTTTGAGCGAGCTGCAGAACTGCGCGATGAAATCAAGCGTTTGGAAGACGCTGGTACGATGCTGGTGTGATGATGATGCAAATGTGTTCTATTGTATTCTATGCTAAAAATGGGTAAAAATTGCATATTGAAAAGTGGAGGAGTTGAGATGTAGTCCACCTTCAAGGTGGACTACATCTGAAGCAACAAACCTGTTTCAGTATATTGTGTTCTATCACCGTCAGGAGTGGCACAGAAACATTCATAGAGGAACAGGCAACGTTTTCTGAAAAAATTTTCATTTTTTCCTGCAATACATCAAGATTCTACGAACATTTTTATATCTTTGCGCCTGTGTTCAGAAAATGTGCGACAAGGTTCGTCGAAATGCCGTTACAATTCTGTTCAGAATTATGCGTCGATCTTCTGTACGCCGCATTTTTCTTGTGTTTGCAAGACAAAACGAAGCAAAAGTTAGGTCATTCAAATCACAGTTCTTCTTATTCTTTTTTTACGCAAAGGTTTCTCTCATGAAAGTCATTGGTTTGCTCTTTGGAATGGAACAATCCTTCCCGCCCGCGCTTGTTGAGCGCATTAACAGCACTGCTCCAGACGGCATCCGTGCTGAGTTTGTGAAAATTGGTGGTGTGAAAATGGCAGATTTGATGAAGTATGATGTCATTCTCGACCGCATTTCGCAAGATATTCCCTTCTACCGCTCCATGCTGAAAAATGCGATGTTGAACGGTACGCGCGTCGTGAATAACCCCTTTTGGTGGAGCGCGGACGATAAATTTTTCAACTACGCAATGGCTTCGCAAATCGGTGTGCCAATTCCCAATACCGTGCTTTTGCCCACAAAAGACCATCCGCCGACCACAACCAGCGAATCTATGCGGAATCTCATGTTTCCGCTCAACTGGGAAGAAATTTTTGAGTACGTCGGCTTTCCAGCATTCTTGAAACCGCATGACGGCGGCGGTTGGAAGCACGTGTACAAAGTGAACAATGCCCAAGAATTTTTCGAGGCATATCACAAAACCGCCGATATTTGTATGACCTTGCAGGCGGGCGTGGACTTCACCGAATACTACCGTTGCTACGCGATTGGCAAAAAGTATTTCCACATCATGCCATATGAACCCCGCAACCCGCACCATCTGCGCTATGTAGCGGATTTCACCCTCACGCCGGCTCGCAAAACACAACTCGAAGAACTCTGCGCAAAAATTGTGAACTCGCTCGGCTATGACTTTGATACGATTGAATTTGCTGTGCAAGATGATGTTCCATATGCGATTGACTTCTTGAACCCTGCGCCCGACGCAGAAGCATCATCGGTTCAGCCAGAAAACTTCGAGTGGGTGCTGGAACACGCTGCGAAATACTTGATTGAATTGGCGCAAGAAGGTCGTAAAATGCCGCAAGATTATACGTGGTCGGAATTCCTCGCTGGCAATACAGGCGGCGCAGCTCCAGCAAAAAAAGCGGCTTCAGCAAAGAAAAAATAAGCAGAGAATACGGCGTTGAGAATTGACGAAAAAATGCTCAACACAAGGGATATTGCGGGTTGCAGCCGTGCAGTATCCCTTGTTTGTTTTCAGTTTTTCTTTTTCAAGTGCCACAATTTTGCTATCTTGAGCCTGACCATTTTTGCTCTTAGCAATTCTTTTTTATGTTCTTGTTGAAGATTTCTCCCAAAGCTATGGAAAGCGCATCATTCCTCACTTCTTTAGATACCGTCATTTTGGAACGCAAAATGCTGGAGCATCCCTTTTATCAAATGTGGAACGAAGGAACGCTGACGATGGAAATGCTGCGCGAATACGCAAAGCAATACTACTGGCAAGTCTATTATTTCCCAACGTTTGTAAGCGCGACCCACGCCAACTGCGAAGATATGGACGTGCGGCAAATGCTCTTGGAAAATCTCATCGAAGAAGAACACGGACCGAATAATCACCCTGAATTATGGTTGCGTTTTGCCGAATCGCTCGGCGTGTCGCGTGAGGAAGTACAATCGGCAAAGTATCTGCCCACGACCAAAGAATCCGTGCGGATTCTCCGCGAGCTTTCTGGACGAAAAAACCCCGCAGAGGGCTTGGCAGCGTTGTATGCATATGAAATGCAAATCCCCGATGTTGCAAAAACGAAAATTCATGGCTTGCAAACCCGCTACGGTCTCACGTCCGACAACGCGCTCACGTTCTTCCGTGTCCACGAAGAAGCAGACGTGATTCACAGCCGCGTAACCCGCGAGGCACTGGTGCGGATGTGTCCGACCGAAAAAGAACAAACCATTGCGCTGGATGCCGCACGGGAAGCCGCCGACGCTATCAATCTACTTTTGGATGGTGTTTACGAAACCTACTGCGTGGCTGCGTAAAAAACACGTTCACACGCCTCAACACAAGATTCTATCAGGGCTACACGCCTGTTTTTTGATTTTTGCACTTTTGGACATTATTCCCTGTACACGTGATTGTACCTGCCTTTTGAGCCTTTTTCTTATTGCGCTCGGTGCGTCTGTATATCGCCCGAGATAATCGTACAATCTTCATCGTACAATCTTCTTTCTACGCCGCTTCAACGCTTGCTCGGAAGTGCTTTAGTCCAAACGAATACAAACCCACCGCGAGCGATAAACTTCCGAGCGCGACCGTCGCAATCGAATACTTGAGAAGAAGCGGATTTCCATAGACATAATCTGTCAAAGCTGCAACAATGTTGGGTCCGAGGCTGCCGCCCAGAATGTTGATAGTAAGTAGATACAACGCGCCCGCCTGACCGCGCATTTGGTTCGGAAAAAGCTGCTGAATCGCGGCTGGAGCGGCTCCGTAGGGCATAAACCCAAAAAAGCCTGTGGCAATGAAAAAGGGCGCAGCAAGATTCCCCGATGGCATAAACGGCATCATCACGGCAAAGGGCAGCAACCCTGCGGCGGCAATGAGCATCACGCGCATATTTGCATCGTTTTTGCCGCGCTCGAAAAAGTATTTTGCCAAGCGGCTGCCCACCCACAAGCCCAGCGTTCCCATGATGATACTCGTACTGCCTTGCCAAACGCCGATGTCTGCTTTCTTCCAGGCAAAGGTGCGCACAAAAAATTCGGGAAACCAAAAGCCCACACCTTGATTGAAAATTGAGAACATTCCAAAGCCAACAACATGGCAGAAAACCGCCGTTTTATGCCGCTTCACGTGCTGAAAAAAATCAGAGAGCGTCGCGCCCTCAGCACCTGCCTCCACGCCAAGCCGCTTGGGTTCTCGCACCGTGAGCATGAGCGCGGCAACGGCAAGTCCGGGCAAGCCGACCATGAAGAAAATAAGTTGCCAAGCGTGAATTGCGCCTAGCACGGGAAGCTGCATCATTCCTGCTCCGGCGGCAAATCCCGCTATGCTTCCCGCCAGCATCACCGCCGTTCCATTGCCAATCGAAATGCCCATCGAATACACGCTCATCGCGGTTGTGCGCTTTTTAGGTGGGAAATAATCGGCAATGAGCGAATACGCCGCCGGACTCAGCGTCGCCTCACCAAAGCCCACCGCTACGCGTCCGATGAACAGCTGCACATACGATGCCGCCAAACCGCAATACGCCGTCGCTAGCGACCACAGCGTAATTCCCACCGCCGCAAAACTCCTACGATTCAGCCTATCCGCCAGCCTGCCCGCAGGAACGCCCAGCACCGAGTAAAATAGCGTAAAGGCGATGCCCATAAGCAAACTCATTTGTGAGTCGTTGATGCGAAAGGTTGCTTTGATTGGTCCCACCAAATAGCTGATAATCACGCGGTCAATCATGGACGAGGTGTAGGCGAGAACGAGAATGCCGACGGCGTACCATGCCGCCGAAGAGCGTGGATACTGGGTTTCATTGGAAGGATGTGAAGAAGAAGTGTGCGATTGTTCTTGCATGACGGGTTTTAAGTTTTGAATAATGGTGATTTTTACGCTGATTTCCTCTTCAAGGCAAGCAATATTGCGGCATTGACGAGTGTAAGAATAATGGTAACAATGATTGTTTCTTGCACATTTTCTCGAATGGATAAATGCGAGCCGCCCATCAACGCTAGATGTTGTACGATTCCCCACAACGACAGCACTGACCACGCAGCAATACAAACCAGCAATGCAGCATCAATACTGCGTTGCACAGCACGAGGAATGGAAAGTATTGTTGAAAAAATAAGCACCGCGCCACACAGCAATACCGCACCAATACTTGCTCCCAGAACAAAATTTGCAGGGAACATCTTCAACGCCAGATATGCTGGATAGGCGTACCACGCGGGTACATCGGCGGGCGTGTGCAGGGGTGCTTGCGTGAGGTCGGCGGGAAGAGTTGGCGCGAGGCTTGTTGCATAGCCCGCCCAGCACACACACGCGCATGTGAGCGCACAAGCAATGATGCCGTGTTCCAGTTTTTTACTTCCAAAATACATTTCAAAATAATTCCCTTGTTTGAAGTGCCGTATTGCCCAAAAGCAAGCAATGGTCAGGCTTGGGAGCAGAATAAAATGTAACGTCGTCATTTTGAGAAGCGTTGCTGTGCCAAGTGCGCTACCGCCGCGTAGTATTCCTGCTAGCGCATTACCCAGTAGTGGTGCGGATTGTAGCGTGGAAAGCGCAATTTCCAGTGCTGCAAACGAGCGCGTGTCGAAGGGCAGAATATAGCCTGTGATGCCGCTTCCCAGCACACACGCTGCGCCCAAGCACACGAGAGCGGCTTGTTTGCTGGTCTGTTCATTGCTGTTTTGTATCATTATTCGCAGTGTGCAAACACACAACGCTGCGAGCAAAATTGATGCGACAAGGATATTCGCTGCCGCTTGGTGGATGCCGCGCACAAGCCAGCCGTAGTCTGCACCTCGCATGATTGCTTGCTCTACGGAGAAATATGCTGCGTTGGGCAGTAATGCTTGTTTGCTGTCAGGATGAGTAATGATGCGGCTTGCGGAGCGAAGCGTGTCAAGTGCGTAGATTGGTGCGTTTGTAGCGGTGTCGTATTCCGCAAAAAGCAGTTCCGATGCGGTGTAGGTGGTTTTTGTTGGTGCGTGGCGAAGTGTTTTTGTGATTTCAAGCATTACCACATTTCGCCCCGTCGCGCTTTCTGCGGGACGCACGGAAGGTTCGTACTGCGTCATCAGCAGAATCCCCGTCAGGCATTGCAGCACAAAACTTTGTATGCCGAGAGCAAAACTAAATGCCGCCAAGCGAGCAATGATGCGTTGAAGCGTGTGATTGAACGTATTGACCAAGTGTGTGTGAAGTGGATTCAGAATCAATTTGTTATCAGCACCAAATATACAAAATATCCTCGTTGTCCAGTGATTACCGTGCGTTCTTACAAATTCTTTGTAAATAATTTTTCTCATCACATAATTTGTTGCATAATCCCCACCGATGCAATATCTTCGCCGCAGCCCAAGAACGTGTTCAGAAAAGTACGGCAATAAGAATGTGCTACAATGTAGATAAAATCAAGTGTTCAGCGTTTTGTTTCTTTTCACAATTATCTTTCACAATTATCTCAAAAGGATGAAAAAACATGAATAGAGAAATTCACTCCTGGTGGAGTCCTCGTTTGGACAAGCAAATGGAAATCGCTGTGTACGGACACTACGGACCAGCACTGCTGATGTTTCCAAGTGCGGCGGCAGATTATCTTGAGTACGAGCGTTTTTACATGATTGATTCCATCGCGCCGTACATCGAAGCGGGCAAAGTAAAGGTGTTTTCGATTAACAGCATCAATTCCGAAAGCTGGCTCAATCGCAAAATGGCTCCGCATCACAAGGCAATCCGCCACCAGTCGTACAATTACTACATTTTCGATGAAGTTGTGCCGTTTATCCATGCGCATTGCCAAACCCGCGTACCGATTCTCACAACGGGCGTTTCGCTGGGTGCATTCCACGCTGTGAACGTCTTTTTCCGCCGTCCCGACCTCTTTGCGGGAACCTGCGGCATGAGCGGCGTGTACGACCTCAGCCAATACAGCGACGGCTTCTGGAACGAAGATTGCTACTTCAATTCGCCGATGCACTATATGCCGAATCACACCGACCACTATCAACTTGAACAAATGCGCCGCAGCAGCATTACGATTATGAGCGGACAAGGCGCGTACGAGGCTCCCGATGCTTCTCGTGCGTTCTCGAATGTACTGAATAGCAAATCTATTCCGAATGAGTTGGATGTCTGGGGCTACGATATGCGCCACGACTGGCCCACATGGCGAGCGATGTTGCCGTATTACTTAGAAACACATTTCTGAAGTATAAAGCTCAAAAGCCTGATAAATACACGCTTTTAGCATAAAAAATGTGAGGCTTTTCCTTCAATACAATAAACGAAGGAAAAGCCTCACTTTCTTTTAAACTACTTTCCTGATTCAAACCCAGTATGTATCCTGCCTTCGCGCCCGAAACACCTTGTATTTCCCTGCAACCCATTTTCTGCTATTGACTTCTTCCTCTTTTTCCCTTACCTTTGTTACTCTTAAAGAAATAAGCGAAATTTCGCCAAAACCTAAAAAAATACATTATTTCGCTGCTAGCGAAACAAAATTTTAAGAATAACGCCATACATTTGAGGAATCGTTATGAATTCTTCCCAACACTCTCTGTCTGAGCAAATCCCAACAATCGCAGGACTGCCACCAAAGCAAGGCTTGTACGACCCCGCATTCGAGCGCGATGCCTGCGGTGTGGGCTTTGTGGCAAATATGAACGGCACTGCCTCGCGGGACATTGTTACCAAAGGCTTGCAAATCCTGAAAAACCTCAAGCATCGCGGCGCGACAGGCTGCGACCCGCATACGGGCGACGGTGCAGGCATTCTCATCCAGATACCGCATGAATTCTTCATCCGCGTCTGTCGAGAGCCACAAAACCTGATTGATGGCGGCTTCGAGCTGCCCGATCGCGGACAATACGGCGTTGGAATGATGTTTTTGCCAAGCCTTCCCGAAGAACGCAAACGCTGCGAAAGCCTTATCACATCTCGCTTGAAGGCGGAAGGCTTGACCGTCCTTGGTTGGCGGAATCCTCCCGTGAACGAGCAAGTTGCGGGCGATGTGGCGCGTACCACACAGCCTGCCATTCGCCAAGTGTTTGTATCTGCGCCGCATTTGACGCAGGAACAGCTTGAAATCAAGCTCTACGTTGCGCGGCAGATGATGTCGAAGGAAATTGTGCGTTTGGGTTTGGAGCAGGGAAATTATTTTTACGTGCCGAGTTTTTCCACGCGCACCATTTGTTACAAGGGCTTGCTTCAGCCCGAACAGATGGATTCGTACTTCATTGACCTGAAAGCAAACGACTTTATTTCCGCGCTCGCGCTCGTGCATCAGCGTTTTAGCACGAACACGTTCCCCACGTGGGGTTTGGCGCACCCCTTCCGCTATTTGGCGCACAACGGCGAAATCAACACGCTGCGCGGCAACGTAAACTGGATGCGGGCGCGTGAAGCGATGCTGGAATCGCCCTTGTTTGGTGCGGATATTAAAAAAATCAAACCGATTATCACCGAAAGCGGCTCGGATTCCGCAATCCTCGACAACGCGCTTGAACTCTTGGTTCTGAGCGGTCGCTCCGTTCCCCACGCGCTGATGATGCTCGTGCCAGAAGCATGGGAAGCAAAAGCTGACATGAGCGAGGAACTACGCGCCTTCTACCAATATCACTCGACGCTTTCTGAGCCGTGGGACGGTCCTGCCGCACTGTCCTTCACCGACGGCACAATTATCGGAACTGCGCTAGATAGAAATGGTCTCCGACCCGCACGGTATCTCGTTACGGAGGATGGAATCGTTGCACTGGCTTCGGAAGCGGGTGTGCTGGATTTCCCGCCCGAAACGATTGTCCGCAAAGGGCGCGTCGAGCCTGGAAGCATGATGGTTGCTGACCTCACGGCTGGTCGTATTTTGGAAAACGAGGAAATCAAACGCACGATTGCAACGCGGCAAACCTACGCCGAATACGTGAAAGCCCACGTTATTCGCCTTGAGCATTTGCCAGAAGCCTCATCGGAACTGGCTTCGCTGCCAAATCTTGCCGACAAAGAAACGCTTGTCGAACAGCAACAAGCCTTCGGTTATTCCGACGAAGATGTGCGCGTAATTTTGCAACCAATGTCACAAAACGGCGAAGAACCTATCGGCTCGATGGGAACCGACACGCCGCTTGCAGTCTTGTCCGAGAAGCCGCAACTACTCTCGAATTATTTCAAACAGCTTTTCGCACAAGTTACGAACCCGCCTATTGACCCGCTTCGTGAGCGGTCGGTGATGTCGCTGAAAATCTACACGGGACGGCGCGGCAAGTTTTTGAACGAAGAATTTGATCCGCTCCGCTGTGATTTGGAGCTGGATTCACCGATTTTGACCGACGACGAATTAGCAAAAATCAAAGCTCTGGGCGACAATGCTGAACTTTCGCGCGGCATGAGTTCCGCAACGCTTTCCACCTTGTTCCACGTTGCCAAAGGCGCGGAAGGCTTGGTAAAAGCTCTCACCAGCCTGTGCGAGCAAGCCGAAGCGGTGATTGAAGAAGGACACGCGCTGCTCATCCTCAGCGACAGAGGCGTAAACAAGACAATGGCTCCCATTCCCGCGCTCTTGGCGGTCTCGGCGGTGCATCATCATCTCATCAAAACTGGCAAACGGACGCTGGTGGGCTTGGTGGTGGAGTCGGGCGAGCCGCGTGAAGTCATGCACTTCGCGCTTTTGATTGGCTACGGCGCGAGCGCAATCAATCCGTATCTCGCGTTGGGGACAATCAAGCATTCTTTCGCAGCCGCAAACGCAGTGGCGACGGTGCATGGAGCGGAATTGTCCGCATTAGGCAGCATCAAGGCTTTGACCGAAAATTACCGCAAAGCGATTGGAAAAGGCTTGTTGAAAATTATGAGCAAAATGGGGATTTCGACGCTGATGTCGTATCGCGGTGCGCAAATTTTCGAGGCTGTTGGACTTAGTTCGCAGCTCATTGACAACTACTTCCCCCGCACCCCGTCTCGCTTGGAGGGCATTGACCTTCGCCACATCGTGCGCGACGTGGAAATCTTCCACAAACACGCTTTCCCAGCAAAGCCAGTCCTGAAGGCGCGTTCAAGCGCGTCGCTGCGTCGGTCGGGCTTGTACCAATGGCAGCGCGATGGCGAGTTTCATGCCTACAACCCCGCATCAATCCACAAACTTCAGCAAGCAACGGCGCAGGGCGACTATGCGGCGTTCAAGGAATATTCCGCTCTTGTGAACTCAATTCAGAAAAAAACGGCGATGTTGCGCGGGTTGCTGGAGTTCAAGAAGGCAGATTCTATCCCGCTTTCAGAGGTCGAACCCGTTGAAGAAATCATGAAACGCTTCGCAACGGGCGCGATGTCGTTTGGTTCCATCAGCAAAGAAGCGCATGAAACCTTGGCGGAAGCCATGAACACGATTGGCGGCAAAAGCAACACGGGCGAAGGCGGCGAGGATTCGGAACGCTTCGGGACAAATCGCCGCTCGGCTATCAAGCAAGTAGCGTCGGGGCGTTTCGGCGTTACGTCGCATTATTTGGTGAATGCTGAGGAGTTGCAAATCAAGGTGGCGCAAGGCGCGAAGCCAGGCGAAGGCGGACAACTGCCAGGACACAAGGTGGATGCAACGATTGCGCGGGTGCGGCATTCCGTGCCAGGCGTGACGCTGATTTCGCCGCCGCCGCACCACGATATTTACTCGATTGAAGACCTTGCGCAGCTTATTTACGACCTCAAAAATGCGAATAGCAAAGCTGATATTTCCGTGAAACTTGTCTCGGAAGTAGGCGTGGGCGTAGTAGCGGCGGGCGTTGCGAAGGCACACGCGGACATGATTTTGATTTCTGGCTACGACGGCGGCACGGGCGCGTCGCCGATAAGTTCCACGCGGCACGCAGGCATTCCTTGGGAAATTGGCTTGGCGGAAACCCAGCAAACACTTGTGCTGAACGACCTTCGCGGGCGTGTGCGTGTGCAGGTGGACGGGCAACTAAAAACTGGGCGCGATGTCGTCGTAGCCGCGCTTTTGGGTGCAGAAGAATTTGGCTTCTCGACCGCACCGTTAGTGGTCTCTGGCTGTATCTTGATGCGCAAATGCCACTTGAACACCTGTCCTGTCGGCATTGCGACGCAAAAGCCTGAACTCCGCGCAAAATATACGGGCAAAGCAGAACACATTATCAATTTCTTCCGTTTTATTGCCGAAGAAGTGCGTGAATTGATGTCGGAATTGGGTTTCCGCACCATGAACGAAATGATTGGTCGCTCGGACGCGCTGAAACCCGCATTAGACCTTGCGGGTAAGGCGGCAACGCTGGATTTATCGGCAATTTTGTACAATCCTGGCGTACAAACAAACAAACTTGACCTCGCCCAAACACCGCTTCGCTGCGTGTCTGCACAAGAGCATGGCTTGGAAGACGCATTAGACCACGAGTTGATTGCGCTAGCCCGCCCCGCGCTAGAATCCAAGCGGTCTGTATCGTTTGATATTCGTATCCGCAATGTTCACCGCACAGTCGGCACATTGCTTGGAAGCGAGATTTCACGCCGCTTTGGGGAAGAAGGTTTGCCGGAAAATACCATCAACGCTACGTTCACGGGAACGGCGGGGCAAAGTTTTGGTGCATTCGTCCCGAAGGGCGTAACGATGCGGCTTGTGGGCGAAGGAAATGATTATGTTGGAAAAGGCTTGTCGGGCGGAACAATTATTGTTGTACCAAACCCCGCAGCCCGCTTCAATGCTGAGGAAAACGTCATTGCGGGCAATACAATTCTCTATGGCGCGACGAGCGGCACAGCGTTCATTCGCGGGCAGGTTGGCGAACGCTTTGCGGTGCGCAATTCTGGCGCGACCGTTGTCGTGGAGGGCGTTGGCGACCACGCTTGCGAGTACATGACGGGCGGAACGGTGGTGGTGCTTGGCAAAACGGGGCATAACTTCGCGGCAGGAATGAGCGGTGGTGTGGCATTCGTCTATGACCCGCATCGCGCCTTCCCTCTGCGCTGCAATCACGAAATGGTGGATGTGATAAATGTACTGGATGCCGAGCAGCAAGAACGCTTGCATAGCCTGATTTCACGCCACGTTGAGCAGACTGGCAGCGCGATTGGCAAGCGTATTTTGGAGTCGTGGAATACGGCGGTGCAAGATTTCGCGCTCGTCTTCCCACACGAGTACCGAAAATACTTGCAGCGCACTCGCCCACAACCCGCACAAACACTGGTGGAATTAAGTAAAGAACTTGCGGTGTAAAGGAAATTGTGTAGTTTATGAGGAGTTCCGTTTAAGCATTCTTTGTTCACTTTTTTGTTCAGTATTATGGCTTCCATCATTCATTCCGACCCCGACATTCTTGGCGGAACGCCCGTTTTTCGTGGTACTCGTGTTCCCGTCGAAAGCCTTTTTGACCATTTGACTGAAGGCATTTCTTTGGATGAATTTCTGGATGATTTTCCAACGGTTTCTCGTGAACAGGCTGTATCTGTGCTGGAATCAAGTTCACGGCTTCTCCAATCTTTGACGGCATTGCACGATGAAAATCTTGTTGGATGAAAATTTACCGAAGAAACTCAAGCAGGAGTTTCCTCACCATGAAGTTTGGACAGCACGTGAAAAAGGCTGGAATGGCAAGAAAAATGGCGAGTTATTGCGTCTTATGCAGCAGGATGGAATTGAGGTTTTGCTGACCTTCGACAAGAATTTACAGCATCAGCAAAATTTTTCCCGATACCCAATTACGGTTATTGTTTTGACTGCGTACAAAAACTCGTATCCCCTTTTGAAGCCACTCATGCTCAAGGTTCATAGTGTGTTGGACAATTCGCCACAGGCAGGAGCGATAATGATTTCGTAACAGTTCAGAATCCATATCAGTCAGGTTTTTCTTCACTTTTCTCATTCGCAGTATGAAAACTTTTTTTACCAATCTCGGTAGTGCTGTCGCGCTTGCAGCCCTTATGTTTGCTTGTGCGCCCACGCCACCAACACCACCCGCAGACTTTATTGCTGGCGATTCTAACTTGGTCAATGTTGCCTCTTCGTGGACGCGCATTGTTGGACCGCTCGTCGGCACGGCTGGAGCAGACGGCTCATTTCTTGGTGCAGCACACCGCGTTACGGACACAACCGCGCATCGCACCGTGTATTCGCGGAATAATTTTGTAAGCATTACAAAAAATGCAACAAGCGGACGCTATCCCATCGGCACGATGCTCGTGAAGCTCATTCGCCGTCGCACGGACAGCACGGTTATTGGTGGCGCAATGATGGTGAAGCGCGGTGGCGACTTTGCTGCGGCAAACGCAACGGGCTGGGAATGGATTAACTTGAGTGCGAGCGGTCAGGTTGCAAGCCGCTTCCGCAGCGATAGTGCTGCTGCTGCTTGCGTGGGTTGCCATCGGACGCGGATGTCGAATGATTATTCTTTTTCGTTGAAGTAAAGCAGAAAAATACGGTAAGTGTTTGCGTTCAGGATACTTTACGCAGGCACTTTTTTGTAAAAATCTACAACGTGCTGCAAAACGCCTAAGAGTTCAGGCAATGCCCGGAGTTGATACACTTCTGTATTCATGGTTCATTGCAAGCGTTTCGGTCAGCCACGCGCTTGATTCGACGGGCATGACTGGCTTTGGGAACAATGTTTCACGCCGATAGTCGATGCCAAGCGCATCAAGGTCAGCGAAGGAAAAACCAGAATCGGAAGTAGCCATGCGAGTTTGAAGAAAATAGAACAAATATCCTCATTTCAAATCTACGCAATTTGCAGCACAAATTTTCACAACGCTAACGTTATGGGTAAACCAAATGGGTAAACCAACAGGATTCCTCGAATACACGCGGCAAACGCCGCCCAAGCAAGATAAAACCGACCGCCTGAAGCATTTTGGCGAGTTCGAGTACGCGCTGCCCGTCGTGCAGGCGCAGGAACAAGGCGCACGCTGTATGGACTGTGGTACGCCGTTCTGTATGTCTGGCTGTCCTCTTGGGAACCTCATTCCCACGTGGAACGACCTCGTGTACAAAAACGATTGGCTGGAAGCAATCGACCAGCTCCACGCCACTAATAACTTTCCCGAATTCACAGGACGTACTTGTCCCGCGCCTTGCGAGTCCTCATGCGTCTTAGCAATCAACGAACCTGCCGTTACGATAAAATCTATCGAAAATGCCATTATTGAGCGGGCATTTCAAGAAGGTTGGGTAAAACCCGAGCCGCCAGCGTTTCGGACGGGAAAGCGTGTTGCTATCATCGGTTCAGGACCAGCAGGTCTGGCAGCCGCACAGCAGCTTAATCGGGCGGGGCATTCGGTGACGGTTTTTGAAAAATCTGACCGTTTGGGCGGGTTGCTCACTTACGGCATTCCAAACTTCAAGCTCGAAAAGCAAGCAGTGGAGCGGCGTTTGGAGCAGCTTCGGGCTGAGGGCGTGAAGTTTTTGACAAATACCGAAGTGGGAGGAAACTTTCCCTCATGGCGGCTGAAGCGCGAGTTTGAGGCAGTGATTCTTGCCGTCGGCTCGACGGTGCAGCGCGATGTTCCGATTGAAGGGCGCGAATTTGGTGGAATTTATCCTGCAATGGAATATCTCACACAACAAAACCGCATAGATTGTGGCGATGCACCACCAGAGAATTTTATCAATGCTAAAGGCAAGCACGTGGTGGTAATTGGCGGTGGAGACACAGGCTCTGACTGCGTTGGAACGGCGAATCGTCAGGGTGCGAAGTCGGTGACGCAGTTTGATATTCACGTGCGCCCGCCCGATGCAGACCCGCACAACCCCGCATGGCCTCTTGCTCCGACGGTGTATATGGATTCTTCCTCGCACGAAGAAGGCTGCAAGCGAATGTTTACGATGGTGACGCAGCGTTTTATGGGCGATGATGACGATAATGTTTGTGCAATTGAAGCTGCACGATTAAACCGTCCTGTGCGCTCGGAAGAACGCGCTACGCCGCATCTTATCAGGTCGGAGAAGGTGATTATTCCTGCGGACTTGGTGCTGATTTCCGTTGGCTTTGCGTACCCTGAATATCAGCTTTTGCGCCAGTTGGAAGTAGAAACAACAAAGCGCGGCACACTGCACGTCTCGAAGCGTGGTGAAACCTCGCAATCTGGCATATTTGCCGCAGGTGATTGCTCGCGGGGCGCGTCGCTTGTTGTCTGGGCAATTGCTGAAGGTCGCGCCGTTGCTCGCACAGTGGATGAATACTTGATGGGCGAAAGCAGCCTCCCTGACCCGCTTCAGGACACGGTTGTCATTGATTATCAGGAAGTAATCACATTGGCGTAATGACGGTAGTATTAAGAAAACAAAAAAGGCTGTTCTTCAATCGAAGAACAGCCTTTTTTGATATTTTTAGAAGCAAGAATCTTGGCGTGAGACGCTTTGTGAGCGGATGCACTCCGAAGAGAAAAGCAAAGGTCGGGATTAGTGACCTTCTTTTTTCTCTTCTTTCTTGTCTTCTTTTTTCTTGTCTTCTTTTTTGCCTTTTTTCTCTTTTTTCTCTTCTTTCTTCTCTTCTTTTTTCTCTTGAGCGAAAACAGGAGAGATAGCAGCAAATGTGAATGCTGCGAGCAATGCGAATGCGAACTTACGCATAATTAAACTCCAAAGATAGTTGGATAAAATAAAATAATCATCACTACTGAAAATTTATTGAATATAGCGATGTCGAAGGATTAGAAAAGGGATATGTGAAAAAGGTTTAATCACAGATAATTTTTTCACTTCATCCCCAAAAATACAAATGGCAAGAGTATTACGGTGAATATTCCTGCCATCTTCAGTGTATATTTTAGTTTGTTTTGCCCGTTGCTACTGCCGCTTTTTTGCGGGTTTTGGTGCGCATTTGGCGTTCGGTCATGCCGCGAAGGTAGTACAACTTCGAGCGACGCACCGAACCTTCAGAAACAACCGTGATGCCTTGAATAATGGGCGAGAAGAGCGGGAAAATACGCTCTACGCCAACGCCATTCGAGATTTTACGCACACGGAATGTCGCGCCAGTACCGATGCCACGACGAGCAATCACGATGCCTTGATAGTTCTGAACACGCTCTTTATCACCCTCAATAACGCGCACAGCAACGCTTACCGTATCGCCCGGCTTAAAAGACGGAACGACAACAGCTTCGCCATTATTTTTTTTCTTGCGAAGGTCAGCAGCTTCTGCAATCGCCATCGTTTCGATGAGTTGCAATTCTTTCTTCATCATAGTCTTTGTCTTGAAATAAATGTGAACGTACTAATAACGTACTAAAGTGTATTCGTGGTAAGGATTTTTTCGAGTACAGCCTACAAAAATACATTGGAATCATTTTTTGTGCAAGTTTTTTGTTGTAAACTTTCTTGTTGTAAACTTTGTATTATCAATACGACCCTTCCGCAATCTTCTCTTCTCACATAAAAAAAGCCGACCAACACTCTGTTGCAAGTGCGTGGGCGGCTGCAAAAGGACTCTGATGAGATAACCTGTCGGAAAATAGACCTACGATAGTATTTCAAGCCGTGTTGCGTGTTGTTCCGAAGCAGTTGAGGTAAAAATATGGTCGTGTGAACTGGGTGAATGTTGTTTGGTAGTGTTGGATTCGCCAAAAAGCTGCTCCATTGGTGGAAGCTGAATACCGCTTAAAAGCTGCTCTTCAAGCAAATCTGCCCATGTTTCCATATACAGAACAACGTCCTCGCGGCGATTATATTGTAAAGCACGGCGTTCAGGTGCAAGGCGCATCAACACTGCGTTGTCGGACAAACGCTCCAAGCGACCAATATCCTCGCGCGTCATGCCCATTTCGAGCATCGTCGTGATAATGCTGTCAATGTGATGACCGCTCGTGGGGCAGTAATCTTCGGCGTGGTCTTCCCAATCGCCGTAGCGTTCAATCGCAAAACGATGAATCTCTACTTTCGAGAACTGCGTAATTGTTTGCGCCAAATGCCCGCAATTACAGCTTCCTTGATGACTCCAATAATATTCTACCTCCGTGCGAAGACGCTTTGCTGTTACGCGCAGAGCCTGCACCAATTCAAGAGTTGGACGTGCCATACTGACATCCTTTGCTAAAGGTGAAATGAAATTTGATGTGGAATTTGAATTTCGAGAGATACAAAACATAACGCTGCACGAAATAAATTAGTTCCGTATTTTACGGTCTGAATTTCGCAATACTCTTTCCCAATTTCTCAGAATGTAGCAAAAAAATTTCTTGTGCCAAAACATTCTCGCACATATTACATTTTTCCTAATTGGTCAGCTATCCTGAGCAATGTCGTATTCGCCCTCTTGATAAAGGGGGAACGGGGGATTATGGCGGCTCAACACCGCTCTATTGCAAGTCTTGCGCGTGTTCAATCCCCCGTTCCCCCTTTATCAAGGGGGCGAATGAGTGGAGTTGCACCAACGCCTCGAAAGCAACAATACGCTCTCCCGCGTTTTCTGCGGTGGCTGCTTTTCCTCTTCACCATTCTTCTGCCTAACCCAAACACCGCACAAACACTCCCCTTCACATTTCTCACTGATTCCCTTGCAGGACAAATTTCCCCACAACCCGCTCTGCGCTTGGGTTCGGACAAAATTGCCAATACCTTTTTGTTTCGTGGTGAGTTTGCGGGAATCTTCTCCGTGCCGCTTGGCACCTTGCTTTTACGCACACAGTACAGAGGCAGCACGATTCGCTCTGGCGCGGCAAATGCCCGCAACACCACTAACGCCAGCCGCGACGATGCCGATGCGCTCATGCGCTACCTCGCGCCGATAGATTCTACGCTGTCTTTCATCATGCTGAATAATTTTTTGCTCTCGCAAGATTCGCGTTCTATTGGGCTGAACCGCTTACTCCAAGTGGGCGCAAATGCTGGGCTGGAATGGAAACCGCGCACGGGCTTTGCCCAGATGTTTGAAACGGTGCGCCTCTCTGCGCTGTTTGGTGGCGAATACAACGAGCAACTGAGCGTTGCCGATAGAGGCTGGACGCTCATGGGCGCAGGAAGCGCACAAAATCTACGTTTGGACGATTATTTGCTGAGTTTAGACGGCGGCGGATTTCTCACAAATTTATCCAACACCCGCACCAATCAACAGTGGAATGCGCGTTTGAGCGTCTTCAAAACATTTGAAGCTCCTTCGGCGCAGCAAAATTCATCACAAAGCCCATCACAACTAGAGTTTTCGGCACAATACACCACCTTGCAACGCGATTTCTACACCACCTTCCAGCAGCAACTCCCGCAAGGTCTCACGAACACGCTCGCCCTAGAGCGGCGTTTGGAGCGGCTTCTGCGCATCAATACACGATTTGCTACGTCGCTGGGAAACGGCATAGATGCTGACTTGGCGGGCTTTATCGAAAACTGGGCAGTGCGCCGCGAGTACCGCGAACCCATTGAACGGGTCTCTCTGACGGCTGCGCAGCGCGATGTGGACCAGTTGCGCTTTTCGCTGAACGCTACGGTGCGAGCATCGGTGCGGCTTGCAGGTTTTGCTGAGACGAATAATTCTGCGGGAATTATCGTGGATAACCGCGAAGAAACCAATACCATTCGCGAGCGTTTCCCGCTTGTGGATTCCGAATTGCAAATCTTGCGCAACGCTGAACGCCAGCGCGATAACGTTGGTTTACGCACAACACTTTGGTGGCAAACCGCATGGAATCTGGCTTCTGGCGATTCTGTGCGTGTGGATTATTCCACCTCGCTTCTCCGCTACGACACGCCTAGCCCGCTCAACAACGACGACCGCGACGAACTTGCCACCAACGTCAGTGCCGCCTACACGCACGTTTTCTCGCATTTCCTTCTCGGCACGATTCTTGCAGACGTACGCTTGGCGCATTTGGTGTTTATCAAAGCACAGCGCAGTGCGCAAAATAACTGGAATCGCGTGTTTCGTCTTGTGCCGTCGGTGCTGGTGAATACTGGTGCGGTGGTGCTGCGTCCGCAGTTTGAGGTGCTGGCGAATTATACAAGTTTTGATTTTGAAGATTTGCTTGGAACGGCACAAAGTTTTAGTTTACGGCAGGTTGCATACCGCGATTCGATTACGATTCACCTCAATTCCAACACGCTGCTTGAATCTCGCATGATATTTCGCTATTTTGAGCGCGGCGAATTTCGCTGGCGCGAATTTTCCGAAACCCCACGCGACCGCAACATCGAAGCATTTGCGCGGCTTCTGTGCATTGCTTCATCGGAATCGTTTTTTGGCGAAGGCGCAGGAACGCTTGTTCGTAAAGCTCGCTACGGTGCGGGCGGGCGGATATACATTTTGTCGCAATCGCCATCAGGACTAGGTTTTGTACGGGTAAATGAATTCTTAAACCAAGCCATCGCGCCCGAAACGCTGATAGATATTGAGTTCCGCTCTGGTACGCTGCTTCGCTGCAATGGCTGGTTGGAGTTTCAATCCGATAGAACCTCACTTCTGCGCATTGTGCCGAATTTCCTTTTTTCTGTGGCAATGCAGTTGTAACAAAGCAGTTGCAGCAAAAGCGTGTATTCAAGCGTTGTCCAGCCTTTATCCCTTTGCCCTTATCCTTTTGCCTTGTTTTTTCGCTGTATGGTAAAAACTCTCATTCTTCAAAGCAATACCAAGAATTTGCGCTATGTTGAGCCATTTTTGACCGAAATTGTTCACGGTCGAAATATAGATGAAACGCGCTATCACAATGTTGTCATTGCGCTTACCGAAGGCGTGAATAACGCGATTGTGCATGGCAATAAACGCGATGAGACAAAATCTGTTACCATCACGGGCGAGGTTATTGGCGAAACACCTGATGAAACCTTGGTTGTAACGATTGAAGATAGCGGCGGCGGATTCAATCCCGACACGCTCCCCGACCCGCTCGCGCCAGAAAATCTGCTCCGCGACGGCGGACGCGGTGTTTTCCTCATGCGCTCTCTGTGCGATGTGGCAGAATTTGACAATACCGAAACAGGATGCCGTACCACCTTGAAAACACGTTTGCAGGAAAAAAGCTAGGCGGTAAGGACTTTGTAGTACGTTCAGCCCTCATAATTCAGTCTTTAGCCGTTATTCACACCTTCGGAATAAACTCCTGCGCATACAAAGGAACAAAGTCCGAAGAGCGCACAAATGCTTGCTCAGAGAGAATATGCACTGCATAGTCAGCAATCATGCGCGGCGTAATACGGCAATACTCTTCCAGTCTGGGAAACGAGGATTGATGCGCTTCTGAAGCATTTTGAGAGAAAATACCTTCTACGGCAAAATAGCTTCCAGCATAGAAAATATCAGCACTCTGAGGAATTTGGCTTGTAGGAATAAGACGGAGAGAATCGCCAGAAGGAGCATCATTGCTGAATGTTTCATTGCTGAATACTTGGCAATACACAAGGTCTTTGTGCGAAGGAATGAGAACACAAATTTGCTGAAAACCGAGCATTTGCGCACTCTTTCGAGCAGCAAAGGCAATCGCATTCATCGTTGGAACGGGCAGAAGGCGTGGTGTTTTTTCCAAAGAATGTTCCAAAGAATTTTCAAGCGAATCTTCAAAACAAAAAGCTTTTGCAAATGCCGCACCAATGCGCAGCCCAGTAAATGAGCCAGGTCCAGATGAAACTGCCACCACCTGAACGTGAGACGCGGTGCGCTCAGTAAGCTGCAACAGCGTCCGCACACCTTCGGCGAGAACGCGGTCGTGTTGAAACGGTTCAAAAAAAGACAACTCGGCTACAAGCGAGCATTGATGAGGTGTTGAAGGATTTGAGATGATGTCCGCAAGCGCGATTCCACAGACTGTGCCAGAGGTTTCGAGAGCAAGAAGGGTGGTTTTTTGGGACGGCGAGTTGGGCGCAGAAGCGCGTGATTGTTTGGGTTGAGGCATGAACGGAGAGGAATAACGTACATTAGACTTTATTCCGAATAGACTTTTTTACGAAACAAGGCAGCATGCTGCCTTGCTCCAAAACCCTAAAAACCTTATTCGAGATAAACTCTATTCAAGAGCGGTAAACAAATCTTACTCAGCAACGATTTCGTAATCGGAAAGCATTTCGTCAATAACGAGATTTGGCGTTCCAAACTCGGTTGGAAAGCGGTTCAAATCGAGCTTCTTTGCATTCAAGCCCTTTAGCTGCGCCTCTTCTAGGCGAATTTCCTTTAGCCATTGAAAGAGTGTTGGCGAGACGTAGAGCTTCTCTGGCGGCTTCCCACCATGCGTTTTCGCAAAATCTTGAATGCTTTCGTAGAGTTCTTCGTTAGCATCAAAATATTCCATCTCGGTATGCTCCGTTTTGCGTTTGGGTGTAAAAATTGCAAATCTCAGTACACAAAATTCCTTCAATAGTGGTACAGACATTCTTGTCTGTGAGTGTTGGTACGGGTTTTAGGCGACAAACACAGACAAGAATTTCTGTGCCACTGAGGACTTTGGTTCACTTATTTTTCAGAAATATTGTTGTGCATCAAATGGCGAGCAATATCACACACGCTTTTCAAAAATTGGGCTTTTGAATGTCGCATAAATACGCATTTTGGGCGTGGTGTGCAATGAAAATATGAACAATGCTGATAAACAACATATGGTTTCCCGCTATGAATAAATCTTTCAAACCCGCGCAAATACTTATTTTTGCGCTTTTTCTTGGTAGCTTCGCCACGTCAATACTTCGTGGGCAAAATGAGCAAACAAGCAGCGATTGGGCAAATCAAGTCCGTTTCAAACTCTTCGGCGGCGTGGCTGCGAACCAGCATCAAATCAATGCGCCAGAACTGACGGGCTACCCAATTTTTACCCCACGCGATAGCTTTAATGCGGGTCCAGCAAATTTCCAAACAACCGTTGCGCTCGGCTGGTGGGGCGGAATCGGCGTAGATGTGCCGCTTGCAAACACGCTCGCTCTCAGCCTTGCTGCAAGCGCACAGCCACACAATGTGCTGCTGACCACCAGCGAACAAACCCGCGTGGGAACACTTACAGGAACAAGCATTGATGCGCGTATTGGCTATGTCTATGATATTCGCTTGCTTGCGGCGGGCTTGGACGCGCTGCTTGCGTGGCGACCGATTGAAAGCGCGGGACTGAGCATTTGTGCCGGTGCGCGTGGCGCGTGGCTTGTAGAGCGGCGCATTACGCAGCGTGAAGAATTGTTAGAACCAAACTTTGGGGGCTTCACGCCAAGCGGCGAGCGGGTGCGCAATCTTCGGCAAGAAATGCTAGAAAGCGCACAACAACTGCAAGTTCACGCTTTAGGCGCGTTACGCTACGATGCCGCGATTCCGCTTCAAGGCGCGTGGTTGCTCATTTCTCCCGAAATACAAGTTGGCTATCCGATTACTCGAATAACCCGCCAAGACGCATGGCAGCTTGCGTTTGCGCGGGCTGGCATTGCAATTGGTTTTGCCGCTCGCCCCGAACCGAAAGTTGAACCAGTTGTGTATCCGCCATTGCCGCCTGGCTACACTGCGCCTAGCAGCAAGCAGTAAAGCAGACATTAAGCAGACATTAAGCAGACAACTCAAGATTTTTTAAAGATGTGGCAACCTCGCGGAAGTAGGCTAACAAACGGTGTTCCGTCGAAACGGCAGGTGCGACGCAATCTTGTGTTGCGACGATTGCACCAAATTCGACTAATTCTCCCAAACGCCGATTAAAGGGGCGCGTTATCTGGCTGCCAAACTTTATCATTCCAAACGGCACGGCGGAAATACGTGCTTTCTTGCCGAGTGCTGCAAAAGCTAATTCGGTGACTTCTTTTCGTGTAAAGGTTTCTGCTCCGCCGATATTTACGCGCTTCTCATTGCTAGAAAGCCCGTCCACACAGGCTTTGGCGACATCTGCTTCGTGAATGGGATTTGTTCGAGCCGAGCCATCGCCGATAATCATTGCCCGCCCACGCTTTGCCATTGCGACAAATTCCGCATTCACATAGAAAAAGCCTGTTGGTTGAATAATTGAGTAATCAAGCCCACTTGCAGCAAGTTTCTGTGCAAATGCCTCGTGTTCACTCATGTACGGCGTTTTCACTTTTTCCGCTCCAAAGGCTGATAAATACACGAATTTCTGAACCGCGCTTCGTTTTGCTTCGTGGAGGAGATTGCAGTTTGCGGTAAAATCAATGTCGTGGAAAGAGCGTCGGTCTGAAAAATCGTATAAGTCCAATGACGCGCCAAGCGTTGAAATCACAGCGTCTGCGCCATCACAAGCATTCTTCAGGCTGTTTGGGTTTGTCGCATCGCCTTCGATAATGTGCAGATTGCTCATAGAGCATAGGCGTGGCTGCCGTGCAAGCATTTGTGCGGTGTTGCGGGTGAGCAGCCGAATAGTATAGCCTTGCTCATGCAGAAGTGGAATGATGTGTGCGCCTGTGTGTCCGCCTGCGCCAGCGAGAAATATCGTTTTGGTGTGCATGGTAAATCTCTCCAGATAAGTATTTATGCGGCTTTTGGATGCAGCCAAGAAGTGTGTTTGGAAAATAGAACGTTTGTTCTATTTTTGTGCAATATACAAAAAAGATTATTTTTAGAACAAATGTTCTAAAAAATATATTTTAAAAATGCTTGAAACACATCTGATGAAAATCACGAAAAAAACTGCCAAACCAACGCACAAAGAGCCTTCCCAAGGACTTCCTGAAGCCAAGCTGGGTACAAAAGAGCGTATTGTCGAAACCTCGCGCATTCTTTTCAACGAACATGGCGTAGAAGCAGTAACGGTGAGGCATATAGCCGATGCTGTTGGTATTAGTCATGGAAATTTGTGCTATCATTTTCCGCGCAAAGAAGATATTATTTTGCGGCACTATCATGCTGTTGTCGAGGGCATGAATGCTCAGGTTGCTGCTTGGAATCCTGAACATTTGAATCTATCAATGATACTGGACGCGCTGCTCAAAAGCTATGAACTTCAATATCACCATAAATTTTTAATGGTGGAATTTGTGAATATCATGCGGCGTATTCCCGAAATACGCGAGCATTTTCGCTCTCTTTTTGCGGTGCGGAAACAGCAGTTTGGTTTTGCGTTAATGCTGCTTCAGCATAAAAACATTATCAAAGAAATGTCGGATGTTGAACGTGAGCGCATCTCGCTGCATAATTACCTCATGGGTGATTTTTGGATGTCGGAGGCGGAGATTTTGTACGCAGGAGAAGAATCGGAAAAATGTAGGTTTTATGCGCATTTGGCGAGTGCTTTGTTGTATCCGTATTTGACGGCGCGTGGACGGAAGGAATTTGATGCGTTTTGGGAGAGCGAGTAGCAAGAATAGAAAGCTCATTTTCATAATGAAAAGTTTTGTATTTTTGTAAACTGAATTCAAACAGACGTTCAACAGTGTACAACGTGATACTTCACGCCATACACTGTCGTCGCATTTATTCATTATTCTCAACGTTCTATGTCTGCTATTCGTAATATTATGAAAAAAAGTACGGTAATGAATATGACCGTTGATACCGTGCGTTTTTTGCGTGCCATCCGCACCTATAATCAAGGTGGCGAAACCCCCATCGAAGGCGTACACAGCGCGAGACACCTGTTTTTTTCAACGAATCAGGCATCGCACAAAATTTTCACCTCCGTTCAAAACTTTCTCAGCCGTAATAACACCGTTGAGCTTGGTCAAAAACGAGGTATTTTGGGCGATATGAGCAAAGCTGCTGCACTCCAAGAAGCAACCCGAAATGTCCAAGAAGTAGGCTACCATATTTTTGATGCGAAACTCTCATCGGAAGAATGCGCCGAGCTTGTCGAATACGCACGAACAACGCCGAGCAAGCCTCGTATTGCAGACCAAGTTGAGAAAATTCCCTACGATAGAAATAATCTGAAGGCAAATTTGTATGATTTTGCGCCACAAGATTTGCTTGAAAATCCTATTATTCAGCGTTTAATTACCGATGAGTCTATCCTTACTTTTGCACGAGAGCTTCTGGGACCGAGTGTGCGTCTGCATAATGTAACAATGTGGTGGAGCAATGCTGATTTTCACAATGTTTCAAAAAATACCGCCGCGCAGCTCTATCATGTTGATATGGATACGATTAAATGGATAAAAATTTTCTTTTATTTGACCGATGTCGGTCCAGAGAATGGTCCGCATTGCTATATCGCAAAATCGCATCGCAACGCACCGAAAGCCGTGTACCGCGAGGGTCGTATTGAGGATGAAGAGATAGCAGCGCATTTTCCCAAAGAGGATATTAAAGAAATAACGGGCGCAGCAGGAACAATTTTAGCAGCAGACACCGTCGGTTTGCACAAAGGCAAGCCGCTTACCAAAGGCGAGCGTTTGTTGTTTCAACTAACCTTTGGCATTACTGGTTTCGGATATGACCCGCCACGAAAAATTACGGTGAACGAGAAGTTTTCTCCAGAATTTTTAGCAAAAATTGACAAAAATCCAACCGTCTATAAAGGTGGGTATTTCTAAGGAATGGTAAAAAACAAGCGGTTAAAGTCAGTAGTGGCACAGACATTCTTGTCTGTGTTTGTCGCCTGAAGCCCGTACTAACACTCACAGACAAGAATGTCTGTGCCACTGAAGTCAAAAAAGTTTATCCATTTAATTTTTGCCCGTTCCTAATGCGCCTTCAAGGAAACCACATTTATTTACGTCTGCTGACTCCCGAAGATGTCGGCAACGACTATGTTTCATGGATGAACGACAGCGAAATAACGCAGTACCTTGAAAGCCGTTGGTCGGCATACACCCTTGAAACAGTACGTGCGTTTGTCAAAGCAATGTGCGACAGCCCGAAGGATTTTCTTTTTGGAATGTTCCTCAACGCAACGAATCAGCACATTGGGAATATCAAAATTGGGAATGTGAACGCCATTCACCGGTACGGTGATGTTGGTCTTATTATTGGCGATAAGGCTTCGTGGGGCAAGGGCATTGCCTCCGAAGCCATTTCTCTCGTTACCCAATACGGCTTTGAAGAACTCAATCTGCATAAACTTATTGCAGGAATGTATGAGCAAAATGTGGGTTCGTACAAAGCCTTTCTCAAATCTGGTTATCAGGATGCAGGACGCTACAAGGCGCATTTTTTCTATCAAGGGCGATATGTTGATGCTCGCTTCGTAGAAAAATGCCGCGAATAATTCACTACCACGAGCTATGACGAACACCAAACAGCACATTGCGCTTTTCACAACGCATCCTCTTTTCCAACGCCATTTTGCGACCGATTTAGAACTTATCCAAAATCACGTCGATGCCGGAGATGATGTAACGGTACTCTATTGCGATGCCTCACTTCTTGCCTGTGATATTAACACCTATCATGAGCCTGCGCAGTGCTATCTTTGTCAAAAAACCCGCTCTATTGGCTTGTCGTTGCTGAATGATAATGGTAAGGGCAATATCACGCAACAGCAGTACTTGCGCCTGACAGAGCAAGACAAGGCGGACATTGCGACCTTGCGCACGACATTCACCAGCACCGCCGACCTCCAAGCCTACACCGTTGATAATTATGATATTGGCATGGCAGTGTTGTCGTCTATTGTCAGCTACGTGATGAATGCAGATTTAGATGTGAAAGCGCACGCGCCTCTTATTCGGCACTACATTATTTCAGGTTTTATGGCGTATCGCTCGGTGCAGAATTTTTTACGCGAAACCAAGATTGACAAATTCTATTTGTTTAATGGTCGAATGGCAATCGTGCGAGCAATTATGCGAGCCTGCCAAAGCGAAGGCGTACAGTTTACCATCCATGAATCGGGTGCGACGAATAATTCCTATTCGCTCTTTGACAATTCTTTGCCGCATAATATCCAGCATACAACCGATATGATGCGCCAACACTGGGAGCAAGCCTCCACCGCCGCCAGCGAGCGATTGCGCATTGCCGAAGAATGGTATAAGAATCGCGCTCAAGGCAGGAAAGTAAACGGCTATTCGTTTATTGAACATCAACAGCAGGGTTTATTGCCATCGGATTGGAATCCGAACAAACAAAACATCGTCATTTTTAATTCCGCCGATTTTGAATTTGTGTGGGTGAGCGAAGAATATCAGCATCATATTTACCAAAGCCAATTAGACGGTATTACTTCTGTGATTGACTCACTTTTGCCGCATAAAGAACGCTATCACGTGTATTTGCGCATCCACCCGAATCTCGCAAAAATTGAGAACGAACTACGCCCCTTGTTGCAATTTCAGAGCGAAAATCTCACGACAATTTTGCCGAATGATAAAATCAGCAGCTACGCGCTTATCGAACACGCGAGCAAAGTTGTTACCTTTGGCTCAACAGTCGGTATTGAGTCCGCGTATTGGGGGAAACCTTCTATTTTGGGTGGGAAAGCACTCTATCAGCATTTAGAATCGGTCTATACGCCCAATTCCCATGCAGAAGTCATGGACTTGCTTTTACGCGAAGATTTACCGCCTCTGTCTTCGCAAGGAGCATTGCAATACGGATATTTCTACAATTCTTTTGGTATTCCTCTGAAAAATTATCAAGCAAAAAACTTCTTTGCAGGAACATACAAAAATCAAAGCCTCTTTCCCAGTAAATGGCTGTTTCGATTGTTCACTGCGTACAAGCGTTTTGTACCCAAGTCCGTGCAGGATTCTATCAACAAAAACTCTATTGTACGTACCTTTGAGAACAATCTCAGCCGATAAGGAATGGTAAAAAATTAAGTGGTCAAAGTCAGTAGTGGCTTGAGAATTCTTGTCTGTGTTTGTCGCCTGAAGCCCGCACTAACACTCACAGACAAGAATGTCTGTGCCACTAAATATTTCTGAAGTTTATCCATTTAATTTTGAGCCTTCCCTAATCTCAGCAAATAAATTCCATTTCACCTCATTTTGTGTCAAATATTCTCATGTTTCCTTACAAATCCATTCTTATTACTGGCGGAACAGGCTCATTTGGTAAAACCTTCGTTCAACGTATTTTGAGCCAATTTCCCGAAGTGAAGCGCTTGGTGGTTTTCTCACGCGACGAATTGAAGCAATTTGAAATGGCGCAAGATTTTTCCATGGAAAAATTTGACCAACTCCGCTACTTCATCGGCGATGTGCGCGACGAAGCCCGCTTGCTCAGTGCCTTTGAAGGTATTGATGTTGTTGTTCATGCGGCTGCGCTCAAGCAAGTTCCGACGGCAGAATACAACCCGATGGAGTGCATCAAAACAAATGTGTTAGGTGCAGAAAATGTTATCAATGCCGCAATCAAGGCAGGTGTGAAGCGCGTTGTAGCACTTTCGACCGATAAAGCAGCCGCGCCGATTAACCTCTACGGCGCATCAAAGCTGTGTTCGGATAAACTTTTCGTTGCGGCAAATAACTTTCGCGGAGCGCATGATATAAGTTTCTCGGTTGTGCGCTACGGCAATGTGATTGGCTCGCGCGGCTCGGTGATGCCGTTCTTTCTGAACAAGCGCAAAGACGGCGTACTGCCTATCACGCACGACGAAATGACGCGCTTCAATATCTCGCTCGAAGAGGGCGTAGATTTGGTGCTGTACGCCATTCACAATGCGTGGGGCGGTGAGATTTTTGTTCCGAAAATTCCGTCATATCGCATTTTGGATGTGGCAGAAGCCATTGCGCCAAGCTGCAAGCACGAAATTATCGGCATTCGCCCGGGCGAGAAACTGCACGAGGAAATGATTACCGAAATGGATTCCTTTAATACCTTGGAACTTGATAAATACTACGTTATTGCACCGTCGGTGCCGCTTTGGGCGCATGACGACTACTGCAAAGCGTTCAACGGCAAAAAAGTAGCACAAGGTTTTAAGTATAATTCTGGCACAAACCCAGATTTTATGAGCGTTGAAGATATTCGCGCTTCTATTCGTGAGCATATTGACCCGAATTTTCAAGCGCAGTAAGACAAGAATAATGTGCAACAGCAAAAGCCCGCAAACCAGATTACATCAGGCTTGCGGGTTATGCGTTTATAGCTCAGTTCAATCATTTTTCCACTATCAAGCATTTCAAAAATGTCTTCTTTCATTCCTACCAAACCCATTTCCTACGGTCGCCAAACTATCACCGAATCAGATATTGCGGCGGTTGTGGACGTGTTGCAATCGGATTATCTGACGCAAGGTCCGAAGCCACAAGAATTTGAAACTGCCTTCGCGGAATATATTGGCTCGAAGTATGCGTCCGTGATGTCGAGCGGCGCGGCGGCACTGCATTTATGCGCTCTGGCGCTGGATGTGAAGCCAGGCGACAAGGTGATTACTACGCCGATTACCTTTACTGCCTCCGCAAATTGTGTGCGCTATTGTGGTGGCGAGGTCGTCTTTTCTGATATTGACGAAAGCACGTATTTGCTTGATATTCACAAGGTTCGTGCGCTGTTGGAACATACTCCCAAAGCCGAGCGCAGCGCGTACAAAGGTGTTGTGCCTGTGGATTTTGCTGGCTTGCCCGTAGATATGCAGGCGTGGCGCGAATTAGCAGATGAGTTTGGTTTGTGGATTTTGGAAGATTCTTGCCATTCTCCGGGCGCATCGTTTCTCGACAAACAAGGTACAGAGCGTCGTGCAGGCGATGGTTCGCTTGCCGACCTTGCTATTTTTTCGTTTCATCCCGTCAAGCACATCGCAACAGCCGAAGGTGGCGCAGTGACGACGAATCGGCAGGAGTATTACGAAAAAATCTGTCGCTTGCGGACGCATGGAATCACCCGCGACCCCGCTATGTTGCTGGAAAATCACGGCGGCTGGTACTACGAAATGCACGAACTCGGCTACAATTATCGCCTAAACGACGTGCAGGCTGCGCTCGGCATTGAGCAACTGAAACGCGCCGCACAAGGATTAGAGAGACGACGCGCCATTGCTCGCCGTTACGAAGAAGCATTTGCTGGAACGCCAGTAATGGTGCGCCCTGTGCCAGAAGGCTTCCACCATGCGTATCATTTGTTTGTTGTTGAAGTTGAGAAGCGGCTTGAATGCTACAACTTCCTGCGCGAACACAAGATTTTTGCCCAAGTGCATTACATTCCCGTTCATTTGCAGCCGTATTATCGTGGTTTTGGCTGGAAGCGAGGCGATATGCCTGTTGCAGAGCGGTATTACGACCGTTGCCTCAGCTTGCCAATGTTTCCCGCGCTTACGGGTGAAGAGCAGGAATACGTGATTGGCAAGGTGCTGGAGTTTGTTGGTGCATGATAGGTTCACCGAAAATAATGGTCATACGCGCCGATGCAGCCGTCCACATCGGAAGCGGACACGTGATGCGCTGCTTGACGCTTGCCGATGAACTCCGCACACGTGGCGCGGAAATAACGTTCATTTGCCGCGATTGGGAAGGACATTTGCAAAAGCATATTGTGGCAAAAGGGTACAGGTGCATACTGCTGAAACGCCCTAGCGAAGCCTACTCTGAGCCGAACAACGAATATGCTGCGTGGCTTGGCGTAAGCCAAGCGCAAGATGCCGCAGAAACGCTTGCTGCAATCGCAGAACATATCCCTGAACAGCTTGTCGATTGGTGCATTACCGACCATTACGGCATTGATGCTACTTGGCACGGGATTATCCGCCAGAGGGCGCACCAAATCATGGTGATAGACGACATTGCTAATCGGCAGCACGATTGCGATGTTTTGCTCGACCAAAATTTGTACGATAATCCGCACAACCGCTATACATCTCGCATTCCGAGCGATTGCCGTTTGCTGCTTGGTCCCGAATACGCACTTTTGCGCCCAGAGTTCCGCGAGGCGCGTGAACGCTTGGGTTCACGGCTTATTCGCACTGGCACTGTTCAGCGCATTATGGTCTTTTTCGGTGGCTCCGACCCGTCAAATGAAACGGCAAAAGCTGTGAAAGCATTGCAAATACTTGGTTCTGAGAAGAATACAGCAGATATTCAGGCAGATATTATCGTTGGTATTGCGAATCCACATCGTGCGGAAGTTGAGCAATTATGCGCCCTTTCGCCTAATTTGCACTTTCATTGCCACGTTCCGAATATGGCAGATTTTATGTGCAATGCAGATCTCGCGCTGGGTGCAGGCGGCTCTACGACGTGGGAACGCTGCGCACTGGGCTTGCCGACGCTGGCGGTGATTATCGCAGAAAATCAAGCAGAAATGACCGAGACCGCAGCACGACATGGTTTGCAGTGGAATGGCGGTTGGTATCACACCGTAACGGCGGAAACGATTGCTGAAAAGCTACGCACCATCATTGCATCGAACAACATTCAAGCAATGAGTTCGCGGGTGCAAACGGTTGTGGATGGCTTTGGCGCAGAGCGCGTTGCGGAATCTCTTGTGAAACACTCGTGAAATGAAGAAAGGAAATAATTATTATGAAACCAAGCGAAGAAACGGTCTTCCACGCGCCTCACGAGGCGTGGACGGCGGAAGATATACGCCCTGATATTGATATTCGCACATCGAAACGGAGGATGACGCGCCAGTGGATAATATTTTTTCAGAAAAACAGATGCGTTTGCTCACCGAAACGCTCTACGCCTCGTGGCACCGCGAACAGCCGTTCTTGGCAATGGCTGATGTGGGCTTGTTTTATGCGCGGCGCAAGCCAGCACTGGTGCCAGATGTGATGCTGAGTTTGGACGTGGAGGCAGCAGAGGACTGGTTTCAAAAGGAGAATCGTTCCTACTTTATTTGGGAATTTGGCAAGCCGCCAGAAGTAGTGATTGAGATTGTTTCCCATTTCAAAGGTGAAGAATTAGGCGCAAAAATGGAAAAATATGCGGTGGCACACGTTCCGTACTATGTCGTGTACGACCCCGCCCAAAATTATGGTGAGCCGCCGTTACGCCTTTTTACGCATAATGCTTGGGAGTACGTGCCGATGACGACACACATTTTTGCGCACGTCGGTCTGGGGCTGATGTTGTGGGAAGGTGTGTTTGAAGGGCGCATGGATACATGGTTGCGCTGGTGCGATGCAGACGGAAATGTTATTCCAACGGGACGCGAGCGAGCCGAAGCAGCCGAAACTCGCGCAAAAGCAGCCGAGGCTCGTGCTGAAGCACTTGCAGCAAAGGAAGGCTCAAAAATTAAATGGATAAACTTCAACAATATTTAGTGGCACAGACATTCCTGTCTGTGCGTGTTGGTGCGGGCTTCAGGCGACGACCAC
>RDXM01000171.1 GCA_004292595.1 Candidatus Kapaibacterium sp.
ACAGGGAAACAGTATCACCAAAGCACAGCGAATGGTAGCGAACAAAATTGACATACTGTTCGACTATTGTTCCAGTGCTTAGGATGCAACAGCCCTCCGTCGGTACGGGGGTTGCTGTACAAGAAGAACACCGTTTGGGTAATTCACTCAATAGCGATGCAGCCCGCATTATTCCTAATCCTGCAATCAATTATGCGACGTTGCACTACAGCCTCACAGAAGCAAATTTTGTGCGGGTTGAACTTTTTTCTCTGCTTGGACAGCGTATGAATACTATCTTTGAAGGGAAACAGCTTGCGGGAGAGCATACTCTTTCTCTGCCCTTGCAGAATATCCCCAGAGGCGTGTATGTATGCCGTCTTTGGGTTGGTGAAACGTCGAAATCGCTCAGGCTCATTGTTGGAGATTAACCTTCCAAATCAGCACACCGCACGTACCCTTGATTCACCAAAAATGCGTAACTTTGCACCGATAAACTTCGTACTGTCTTTTCGTAAAAAAAATTCCACACCAACTTCATCGGAGAGTTCATGAATCGCTTTGTCCTCGCTGTTTGTTTCGTTCTCATCCTTCGCGCTGTAAGCGGCTTTGCGCAAGCTGGCTACCCGTCCGACGTGATGAATGCTGCAAAACTCCAACTTTCGCTGAAAAAACTCAACACGCTGGGAAGCGTTCTCTACGTGGCGGCGCATCCCGACGACGAAAACACCGCGTTTATCTCTTATTGCGCGAATGACCGCCTCTTCCGCACAACGTATTTGTCCATGACGCGCGGCGACGGCGGGCAGAATCTCATTGGCAGCGAACAATCCGAATACTTAGGAATTATCCGCACCCAAGAACTCCTTGCCGCGCGGCGCATTGACGGCGGAGAGCAGATGTTTACGCGGGCGCTGGACTTTGGCTATTCCAAAACACCCGAAGAAACCATGAAAATTTGGGGCAAAGACCGCATTTTGGCGGATGTCGTTTGGGCAATTCGCAAACTCCGTCCCGACGTGATTGTTACGCGCTTCCCGACAACGGGCGAAGGCGGACACGGACACCACACCGCATCGGCAATGCTCGCGGGCGAAGCCTTTGCCATTGCCGCCGACCCGAACCGTTTTCCCGAACAGTTGAAATTTGTCAAACCTTGGAAAGCAAAACGTTTGCTGTGGAATGCGTGGTTGCCCATTCTGGAAGCCCGCAAAGCCGCAAATAAGCTGGATTCCTTGCCCGCCTATCCCATGCTCGACATCGGTGCGTACAGCCCGCTTTTGGGCAAAGCCTGCTCCGAACTTGCCGCCGAAAGCCGCTCCATGCACAAAAGTCAAGGCTTTGGTGCAAGCGGGACGCGAGGCGAAAATATCAACTACTTCGAGCATTTGGGCGGCGACACAGCGAGCGCGAAGGGAGATATTTTCTCTGGCGTGGATATGACGTGGAATCGCGTAAAAGGCGGCGCGGAGATTGCGAAAATTTTGGATGAAGCATACAAAAAATTTCAACCAGAAAATCCGTCAGCAATTCTGCCACTGCTCGTGAAGGCTCATAAAACCATGAACGACGTACAAAAATCGTCGGGCGATGATTATTGGATTCCGCAAAAACGCAAGGAACTCTTGGAAGTGATTCGCTCGTGCGCGGGAATGTGGATTGAAGCATTGGCGCAAAACCCGCCCGCACAAGGCGAGAGCGGCTTTTCAGGCACCCCCACAGGCACAGCAAAAATCGCCGCTTCGATTGTCAATCGCTCCACGCAAGCAGTCACACTGAAGCGAGTATTATTCCCCTTTGCAGGCGATTCGGTTATCAATAAAGCACTGGAGCGCGGCAAATATCTGACTACGACCGTTACCAAGACCATACCAGCAACCACGCCGCTTTCGCAACCCTATTGGCTGCAAACACCGCAAGAAAAAGGCGTGTTTGTAATTAGCGACCAGCAGCAGGTCGGCTTGCCCGAAAACCCGCCCGCGCTGGCGGTTTCGTTTGTTGTTGCGATTGCGGGCGAAGATTTCACCTTCACAACGCCCGTGCTGCACCGCCGCACCGACCGCGTTTTGGGCGAGGTCTATCGCCCGTTTGAGCTTGTTCCGCCCGTCGCGCTGAATTTACTGGGTCGTTCGTTCATTTTTGCCGATACTGCTGCGAAAGAAATCGTGGTAAATGTTATCGCCAATACGCCCAAAGCACAAGGAACGGTGCGCCTTCGCGTCCCACAAGGCTGGAGTGTTCAGCCAGAGCAACTGCCCTTTACGATTGCCACAAAAGGTGAGGAATTTCGCGCTATTTTTCGCGTGAAAGCCCCACAAACCGCATCAATAGGCGAGTTGTTGGCAGAAGCAAGCATTGGTGAGGCTTCGGTGAATAAATCTATGACGACCATTTCCTACACGCACATTCCCGCACAAACAATTTTCCCCGATGCAAAGGCGAAATTGGTGCGCGTGGATATGAAGCGGACGATTAAGAGCGTAGGCTACATCGCAGGCGCGAGCGACGACGTAGCGGATTACCTCGCGCAAACAGGCGTAAACATTACCTTGCTGAGTGATGAAGAACTTGAAAACGGCGACTTGAAGCGGTTCGATGCGATTGTAACGGGCATCCGCGTGTACAACGACAACCAGCGTCCACGCCTCCGCCAGCAATATCGCCGCCTCATGGACTACGTGCAGCAAGGTGGAACAATGCTCGTGCAGTACAATACCAACGGCGGCTTGATTGACAGCATCGGACCGTACCCGTTCACCATTTCACGCGACCGCGTAACCGAAGAAGATGCCGCCGTAAAGCTGATAAAACCTGAGCATCCCGTTTTCAATGTGCCGAATAAAATTACGCAAGACGACTTCACGGGCTGGGTGCAGGAACGCGGTTTGTACTTTGCCAATAAATGGGATTCCGCCTACGAGCCGCTTCTTTCCTCCTCTGACGCGGGCGAAACCGAAAAAACAGGCGGTTTGCTGCTCGCAAAATATGGCAAAGGCGTGTTCATGTATAGCGGCTATGCGTGGTTTCGTCAGCTTCCGGCGGGTGTTCCGGGCGCGTATCGCTTGCTGATGAATGTGCTTCATGCAGGGCAAACGCTGGGTGGAAATGTGCCGCAAAGCAAGCCGTGATGCGGTTTTGAATTGTGATAATGTTTTGCTATCTTGGTGTGCAGTATTCGTCCATTTTCCATGAAGCATTATGTTCGACCAATCAATTTTAGAAAAATGGCTTGAAGAGCGCAGCAATATTGCGCTTAAAAAGCTCGTAGACCATGAACCGCTTACCTTCGAGGACAACATTGTTTTTTCAATGGTGGGCTTGCGCGAAGAGATGCGTCGTATGGAAAAGCGCATGGATGAACGCTTTGAACGTAATGAATCAGCAATGAAAGAGCTGAAACAAGAAGTGAATGACCTTCGCAGAGAGATGGGCGACCTTCGGCGAGAGGTCGGTGATTTGCGCAAGGAAATGATAGGTATGCGCCAGGACATTACCACGCTTACACGCTGGATTTTAACCGTCATTGTTGCGGTGCCAGTATTGATGAAACTTCTGGATGTGATTATCGCAAAGGTTTTGCATTGACAGATGCAGCCATGAAAATACAAAAAACGCCCGCTTTCTTGAATCGCAAAAGAAAGCGGGCGTTTTTTTTCATCGTTTGCATAGTCATAAAAATTTTCTTCTCCTTGACAGAAAAACGCCTTGATTTACGCGCTTTTTGTAGTATTTTCAAAATGAAACATCCAATCTCCACATCATTTCGTATTGATGCTTTTTAGACGACGTTCGCTATGCCCAAGACCACTTCTGTTACGAATAAACCTTCACGCAAAAAGTCGCTGCGCACAAAGGCTTCCCGCCTTAATGCTTCGCGCACGTCGCTACGCAAATCCATTGCCGATGGCTCAGAACCTTCTTTGGCAACAGCAAAACAATCTTCAGCAAAACAATCTTCAAAAACAAGCGCGGACACGAAAAAAAATGAACAACCCCTGACAAAGCGCGTCATCATCTGCGATGACCACGACCTTGTTACGCAACTGCTACAAACATGGCTGACGCTGGAGAAAAGTTTGCAAGTAATCAAGACGTTTAATCGTGGCGAAGAAGCCATCCTTGCGGTAAAGAATTTGCAACCAGATATTTTAATCCAAGACCTCCAACTCCCCGACCTGAGCGGTGTGGATGTCATTCAGCGTATTCGCGCAACGGGCAGCACGATTCGCATTTATGCTATCACGGGACGCGCCGACCTTGCCCGCGCTGCCATCGAAGCTGGCGCAAATGGTTGTATGCTGAAAGATGAAAGCCCTGAGGAACTGCTTCGCGCCTTGCGTTCGGACTTGCAGGGCGGCGTGTGGCTAAGTCCCATGCTTGCGGCATATTTCTTCAATGCCAATAAAGCAATTTCCAGTGTAAAGCTCACCAATGCTGAGATTGCGGTGCTGCGCAATCTGAATCTGACCAATGCTGAAGTTGCCGAAAAACTCCTTGTAACCGAAGGTCGTGTGCGCAATATTGCCAGTTCGATTTATCAAAAACTCAACGTAGAAACCCGCGAAGCAGCAATGCACTGGGCGCGGACGGTCTTGAAGATTGACTATGATTAGGTTTTTTGTACACCTTGAATTCACATACCTTGATTTTTTCCTCAAATTCCTGAAACTACTATGAACACTCGCTTTCTTCCTCGTAAGCCTCTTCATTCCTTGCTTTCCGCCATATCGCTCGCCATAATGCTGATACTTGGCGGAAAACTGCTTGCTCAAACGCAAACGCCCGTCCCCGCGTTTACCATTTTCGCCGAAGTGCCAGAATTTGGCGCGGTGCAGCAGGGACCGCGTAATATCGTGCTTCGTGAGCGGCGCTTTAGTTTGAATGGCCATGATTCCTTGCCGCAGCGCGGACGCATCGTGATTCGCCGCGTAACCCAGACCAATGCTACGGTTACGTTGAAAGTGGGCGTGTCGTATGTCAATGAACTGAACCGCTTTTTGCCTGAAACTAGCACCGCAACTGTTCCCCTGCCTTCTCTTTACCGAGACCCTTTGGGAAGATTGCAGAACGTTCCGCGTGGCGTTACGGCAGCTGAAGTGCCGATAAATACTATCACGGGCGATCTTACGCCGTTTCTTTTCACGCAAGGACGCTTTGTTACTGCCATTGGCACAACGGAAACAGGTATTTACCAATTCACTTTTGCGCCGCAAGTAACCGAAGCATTTATCATTTTCATAGCGCGGTGGAGCGACCAAACGTTCCCGAATAATCCAGGACTTCAAGGCACACGCACCGTAACCGTCGCGCTTTTGCCCGACGACGCATACACGATTCCACCAAGATTTGAGCCGAATGGACGGCTTATCTTCCACGATATTTCACGCATCACGCTCGAAGACCCAGAAAACGTCGCACCCATCGCCTTGCCATTCGCAAACAATCTTTGCCCAACGCTTCGCATACAAGGCGGACGCGAGGAAACACGGGTCTTGCTGTCGCCTGTGCTAGACGCAGTAACGCTTTTGCCGCAAGGGTTCTTTTATGATGAAAATTACGACCCGCTCAATTTCACCGCCGAAGCAAGCAATACCAACGCTCTCACGGCTTCTATTCTCCCTGCGGATACGCGTTTTGGCGGACAGCCCTCGCTCTCACTTCTTGGCAATAGTAGGATTCCTTCCACCACGACAACGCTCTCGCTCACTGCCCGCGACGCACGTGGCGGCACGGCGGAGGTACGCTGTTCACAGCTTGCAATTACAACGAGTGTGCGAGAGAAGAATGATGGTGTGCCAATGCAGTTCTCCGCCGCTCCAAATCCTTCCCAAGACGGCATTGTGCAATGCTCGTATTCTCTCAGCGAAGCGGCTTCTGGAGTGCAGTGTGAGGTGTTTTCTGTGTTGGGGGAGCGAATACTGTTAGTAAAGGAAGGCGCGAAAGCCGCAGGAACACATGCTTTGACGCTGGATATGCAGCACTGCGCAGGAGGCGCATACATGGTTCGCTTCACGGCAAATGGACGAGTTCTGCCAAGCACGTCATCGCTTGCATTGCGGATTGTGCGCTAGAAAAATGCAAGTCATAAGATTATTGATACAATAATTGAGCGTCTTGTGCGCAGACAAGAGTGTCTGCGCTACTGATAAATACTGGCTTCGGTAGGGCAGACTTGAGGGCTTCCCTCAACTTGTCTGCCCATTTTGAATATCACTCACAACAAAATTGGCTTCAAATACGACCAATCGGGGCTATGCACATCTTCCCACGAAAAGCCATCTTCTTCGGTGCCAGGCATGAGGAAAACAGCGTCTTTCAAGCAAAACTCATAGTCAATCCGCTTTACTGCTTCCAACAACTCGGTAAATCCGCCTACCAACCAATACTCATCTTCGGGAATACTCTCCAGCAAGCCGCATACATTCTTGAGCGGCGCGTATTCTAGCACAAACGCCAGCGTTACCACGATGTAGCTTTTATCGCTGCTGAGGCGGTGTGCTTCATCTACTTCGCTGCCCAATTCTTCTGTTTCCGTTGCAATACTTGCCGCAATTTCTGCAACCCACTCGTGGAACTCGCTCTGTGCTTCGCTTGCTTCGGTGAGGTAGTCCCAATATCCATATTCCCAATACGGTTTATTTTCCAAAAGAATGGCAGCAATTTGCTTGTAGAATCCCGTTTTTTCGGCAGGGTGTTCAAGGTCTGCGGCTTGTTCAATCAAGGAACGAAGACGCTTCCAGCTTGTGTCGGATGAAATTGTCGCTAGGGCAATCTGCACCCCGAAAAAGAAAATCTGGGGTTCCGTTTGGAAAAGCGAAGAGAAAAAACCGCGTCGGTTCATGGTGCGTAGAAATGAAGTATATAAAGGACAGTGAAGCTCGGAAAGCGGCTTCAAATCTTGCATACAAGATGCGCAAAAATATATTCAAAATCAAGATAATGTAAAGTTCATCATTCTGAAGTGAGTTGTTTGTTACAAAAACGTATCAACGCGGTAAATCCTTGTGGAATTGTCACAAAAGCTCTAATTTTGCGGAATTTTACGGTGCAAATTACGCGCACATTTTGATGTGATAACGTTCCTCAAAGCACGTAATGACGCCATCGCTGAAAGTTCATCTCTCCATCACGTTTTGCAAAGGATTTTTCCATGAAAACAAAGCTCGACATTGCCAAAAACTGGCTTCCACGCTACACTGGTGCAGCGATTGACCAATTCGGCGACTATATTTTGCTGACAAATTTCCACGACTACGTTACACGCTTTGCAAACCAGTTCGGATGCGATGTTCAGGGACAAGGTCGCCCGATGCAAGCAGCGACGAACTCCGCAGGACTTTCGATTATCAACTTCGGCATCGGCTCGGCAAACGCAGCAACCATCATGGATTTGCTCGTTGCGCGTCGTCCAAAAGGTGTGCTGTTTCTTGGTAAATGCGGTGGCTTGAAGGATTCCACTGAACTTGGACACTTTATTTTGCCTATCGCAGCTATTCGCGGCGAAGGAACGAGCAACGACTACTTACCGCCCGAAGTGCCAGCCTTGCCGAGCTTCAAGCTGCACAAATTTGTTTCGGATAAAATCTTACAACACGGACACGAGTACCGCACAGGCGTAATCTACACCACGAACCGCCGCGTTTGGGAATGGGATGAAGAATTCAAAGAACGCCTTCGCCGCCTCTCCGCGCTTGGTATTGACATGGAAACAGCGACGTTGTTTATTGTTGGTCATGCAAACGAAATCGCGCGAGGCGCATTGTTACTGGTTTCCGATACACCGATGTTTCCCGAAGGCGTAAAAACGGAAGAATCCGACAAGAAAATCACCCAAAATTTTGTAGAACTTCACTTGCAACTTGGCATTGAAGCAATGACCGACATTGGCAGCAAAGGCGAGAAAATCAAGCATTTTCAATACTAAAATTCGTAGCTATTTAAGGTTATGCTTGGGGGGACGCAGATGAAGATGATGAAAGAGTAGAAAATATCAAGGAAATATGCATCTTCACTTCTATCATCTTCATCAATTTCATCATCTTCATCTGCGTCCCTTTTCATTACCGAAATCTCCATTCACCACTCATTTTCACCTCCACATTCTATGAAACACCGCATCCTTACGAGCGAAGAGCGCAAGCCAATTTCACGCTTTATCGAAGAAAACTATTTGCACTTCAACGCTGCAGCCCTTGTGGATGCTGCCAAAGGCTATGAAAAGCATCTTGCAGAAGATGGGAAAATGATGATTACACTCGCTGGAGCAATGAGTACCGCCGAGCTTGGCAAAACGCTTGCTGAGATGATTCGCCAAGACAAAGTGCAGATTATTTCTTGCACGGGCGCGAATTTGGAGGAAGATATTATGAACCTCGTTGCGCACTCGCACTACAAGCGTGTGCCGCACTACCGCGACCTTTCTCCGCAAGACGAGTGGAATTTGCTCGAAGGTGGATTTAACCGCGTTACCGATACCTGTATTCCCGAAGAAGAGGCATTCCGCCGCATTCAAAAGCATATTTTCAAACAATGGAAAAATGCCCAAGATGCTGGTGAACGCTTCTTTCCGCACGAATTTATGTACAAAATGTTGCTTTCTGGCGAAATGGAGCAGTACTACGAAATCGACCCCAAGAACTCGTGGATGATTGCGGCGGCAGAAAAGAATTTGCCAATCATCGTGCCGGGCTGGGAAGATTCTACGATGGGCAACATTTTTGCGTCGTATTGCATCAAGGGCGAATTGCAGCCAAGCGTGATGAAATCTGGTATTGAGTACATGATGTGGCTCTCGAAATGGTACATCGAAAACTCTAAAGGCAAGGGCGTAGGCTTCTTCCAAGTCGGTGGCGGCATTGCGGGCGACTTCCCGATTTGTGTTGTTCCGATGCTTTATCAAGATATGGAAATGCACGATATTCCGTTCTGGAGCTATTTCTGTCAAATCTCTGATTCTACCACGAGTTACGGCTCATATTCAGGCGCAGTGCCGAATGAAAAAATTACGTGGGGTAAATTGGACATCACCACGCCGAAGTTTATTGTTGAATCGGATGCGACGATTGTTGCACCGCTCATCTTTGCGTGGTTGTTGAATTTGTAGATTTTATGCTGCTTGTAGCTGTACGCAATAAGCTCTGAAGCTGCTTCAGGGCTTTATTTTTTTAATACAGATTCTCATGATTTTCATGATTCTCGCAGATGAAGACAGAGAGAAGGAGGAATATTGTTTTACTCTCAAAATCCTCTTCATCATGAAAATCATGGAAATCTGCGTCCAAAAAATCACTACCTTTTTTGTTTTCCAACATTCCACCATGAAAACACTTAGCATTATCAAAATCGGCGGAAACGTCATTGACAGCCCCGATGCTCTCACGCGCTTTCTGGGCGACCTTTCCACGCTTGACCGCTCCGAACACGCATGGATACTCGTGCATGGCGGCGGGAAAATTGCAACCGACATGGCAAAACGCCTCGGCATCGAAGCGCAAATGCTCGAAGGACGGCGCATTACAGATGAAGCAATGCTGGAAATTGTTACGATGGTTTATGGCGGCTTGGTGAATAAGCGCATCGTTGCTGGGCTGCAGGCAAAGGGCGTAAATGCGCTGGGTTTAACGGGTGCGGACGGCGATATCATCACGGCGGAAAAGCGTCGTCATCCAAGTATTGATTACGGTTTTGTGGGTGACATTGAGCGCGTGAATACCGCACAAATACGTGCTTTTCTGGACTCTGGCTGTACGCCCGTTCTCGCACCGCTCACACACGACGGCGCTGGACTTTTGCTGAACACCAATGCAGATACGATTGCTAGCCGCGTGGCTTCTGCACTTGCTTCGGAGGCAGAAATGCAAGCCTTTTACGGTGTGCGTTTGTACTATGCCTTTGAAAAGCGCGGTGTTTTGAGAGATGTGGCAGATGCTACGTCGGTTTTCCCAGAACTTTCGGCAGCAGAGATTGAGGATGTACGCGCTTCTGGGGCTATTGCCGCAGGAATGCTTCCGAAAATTGACAACGCGCTCGCGGCTCTCCGCGCAGGGGTAGAGCAGGTAGAAATTTGCCATTCCGACGAGATTTTATTCGCTTTGCAGGGAAAACATTCTGGTACACGGATTGTGCTGTAAATTACTATTTGCTAAGTACGTCGCTCAATATATTCTGTATGATACTTTTCGACAAATTCAGGATGAATTATTCCTAAGCACGTTGCTCAATATAGTTTGTATTATACCCCTTCGACAAGCTCAGGGTCAAGACCGCTTCAGACATCATGCTGAGCCTGTCGAAGCACCCTCAACTACATTCAGTCACCTACTTATTCTAATAGGCATACCTTTCCCGTTAGCCACGGGTAGATGTTGAGCATAATCTTCACCGTTGATTTGAGGCGAATTGACACAACCACCGCCTAAAAAAACATCGGAAACGCTGCTGGATGCGCTTCATGCATGATTTCATATGCAGCCATAAACACGTGTTCTACGTCGGGTTTACACCAATAGTTGCCGTCCGTCCCGTAGGCAGGGCGATTTTCCTTGCCTGTGAGAGTACGCGGCGCGGCATCAAGCCATTTGTAGCCGCCTTGATTCTCCAAAACGTGCTGCATCATGTATGCAGTGCAGCCGCCTGGAACGTCCTCATCCACAAACAAAATACGATTCGTTTTTTGCAAGGATTTTCCAATCATGCCAAAACGGTCGAAGGGAAGGAGTGATTGCACGTCAATTACTTCGGCGCGAATGCCCGCATCAGCAAGCATTTCTGCGGCTTTCATGGCAAGGCGCAAGGTCGCTCCGTAGCTCACAATCGTAATATCTTCGCCCTCGCGCAGAATCTCTGGTACGCCGAGCGGAAGCGTGTATTCATCAATGTTTGCGGGCATTTTTTCTTTTAAGCGATACCCGTTCAACACCTCGATAACCAAGGCGGGGTCGCCTTCCGAGCGCAAAAGCGTGTTGTAAAAGCCGGCAGCCTGTACCATATTTCGCGGCACAAGCACGTGAATTCCACGCACAAAGCTCACAATGCCCGACATCGGCGAACCCGAATGCCACACGCCTTCCAAGCGGTGTCCGCGTGTGCGGATAATCACGGGAGCTTTTTGCCCGCCTTTGGTGCGGTATTGCAGGCAGGCAAGGTCGTCGGACATGATTTGCAGCGCGTACAGCAAATAATCCAAATACTGAATTTCCGCAATCGGGCGCAAACCCCGCATAGCCAAGCCAATTCCCTGCCCCAAAATCGTTGCCTCGCGTATGCCCGTATCGCTCACACGCAACTCGCCGAATTTCTTTTGCAAGCCCGAAAATGCTTGGTTCACATCGCCCAAGTAGCCAACATCTTCGCCAAACGCCACAATACGCGCATCACGCTTGAATGCCGCATCAAAACACGCATTCAGAATTTCAAAGCCGCTTTTCATTGGCGCGTCGTCGGCATAGACCGCAGGAATGACGGGGGCTTTGAGCGGGGAATCGTCGGTGTCGTTGTACAAATTGCTATTGTAGCGGTCAATATTGAGGTCTTCGTGTTTGTATCGCCATTCGAGCAGAGCTTGTTTTGAGGGAATATTTTCATTGCGCACGGTGAAGAGAACCCACGACACGGCAGACATCACGTCTTTGCGCTCTGGCATTTTGATTGCGCGAAGGTCGGTGATGATTTTGCGAATGGCTTCAGCATTGACCGAATGTGTAGCGATTTGTTCAAAAAAGGCAATACCTTCTTCTACATCAGCGAAAATGGGCGACAAATACGCATCAAACGCCTGTTTGCGGGCTTCTTCGGCGGATTGTTTTCCTTGTGCCTCGATTGCATCCAGTTCCTGCGCGGTCGCAATGCCACTTTCCAAAAGCCATTCGCGCATTGCCAGCAAGCAATCATGCTCGCGCTCCCATTCTAAGCGTTCTTTGGACTTGTAGCGTTCATGGCTGCCCGACGTGGAATGTCCTTGCGGCTGCGTCAGTTCCACCACGTGAATAAGCGCGGGAATGTGATGTTTCCTTGTTTCGCTGACTGCCTTGCGATAGGTTTCGATAAGCGCGGGATAATCCCAACCTTTCACTTGATAGACATTGTAGCCCGTTTCGTCGCCGTCCTTGCGCTGGAAGCCGCTTAAAAGCTCGAACATATTCTCTTTGGTCATTTGGAATTTGTTCGGTACGGAAATGCCGTAGCCGTCGTCCCAAATGGAAATCACTGCCGGAGCTTTCAACACACCAATCGCATTCACCGCTTCCCAAAACACGCCTTCGGCGCAGCTTCCATTGCCGATTGTCCCGAAGGCAACTTCGTTTCCTTTGCGGGAAAATTGCGTCATTGCGTGAAGGTCGCCGATTTCGCGGTACAAGCGCGAAGCATATGCAAGCCCCACCAAACGTGGCATCTGTGCTGCTGTTGGGGAAATATCGGCTGAGGAATTTTTCATTTCCGTAAGGTTTTTCCACTTGCCGTTTTCGTCCAAACTGCGTGTTGCAAAGTGAGCATTCATCGTGCGTCCAGCCGTTGCGGGTTCGTGGTCGAGGTCGGTGTGCGCGTAGAGCTGGGCGAACATTTGGCGGACGGTTGTGCCGCCAATCGCCATCATAAAGGTTTGGTCGCGGTAGTAGCCAGAGCGAAAATCACCATTCTCGAAAAACCGCGCCATTGCGAGCTGCGGCACTTCTTTTCCATCGCCAAAAATCCCAAATTTTGCATTGCCCGACAATGCTTCACGCCGCCCCATGAGGCTCGCAGCGCGGCTTTCCCAGCCAGTGGCGTAATCGCGCAAAACATCTTCACGCGACAAGCCTAGAGCCTTCAATGTGGCATTGCTACTGCCCGCGCGGGCTGTTGCTTTTGTGCCGTTTTGCGAAGATGGACTTTGTGAAGATTGACTCTGCGAAGATTGCTTGTGCGAAGCATTCCCGTTAGCGTTTGATTTCGCGCCATTTGGAGCGGTTGTAGATGCGGCGGATGGTGAGGTTTTGGAAGAAGAAGTTTTCATAGCAACAGCAGCGAAACCAATACAATGAAAAAAAATGTGAATTGCGACAAGTACAGTTCCGCAAACTACAATCTTCCCCAGATATAGCCAACATCTTCGTTGATTGGAGGAAATTTTTTGGTAACGTTTTCACCTCTTCCCGTCCTACGCTTTCCTAAGCGTAGAACGGGTTTCGCGGTAATGGGTTTCGCGGTAACGGGTTTCCCAAAAAATAGTACCGTGAAACCCGTTCTACCGTTCAGAAACGGTAGGACGGGAAAACCTCTTGTTTTGCGAATAGTGTGGAAAAGTTTTGTGTAGTTTCATTCTTTTCCTTATTTTAGAAGTCTTTAGCAAAAAAATTTTCTCACCCCTTTGCTGTGAAATTCGACCATGTTTGAAAATATACAAACCCGACTGGAAGAAGCCGTCAAGCGGATTCGCGGGCAGGCAAAAATTACCGAAGATAACATCGAAGAAGCTCTTGTCGAGATTCGGAATGCTCTTTTGGATGCGGACGTAAATTTTCAAGTCGCAAAAAAGTTCATTGAAGATGTCAAAACAAAGGCGTTGGGACAGGATGTACAAGGGAAAGTAACGCCCGGACAGCTTATCGTGAAGATTATTCACGATGAGATGGTCGCACTCATGGGCAGCACACGTTCTGCGCTCGTGATGTCGCCGCAATCGCCCACAATCATCATGGTTGCTGGCTTGCAGGGTTCTGGAAAAACGACCTTTTGCGGAAAACTTGCGAAAAGCCTGAAAAAACAAGGCAAACAGCCACTTTTAGTCGCAGGCGATATTTACCGTCCGGCGGCGATTGACCAGTTGAAGACGCTTGCGCAGCAAATCACGATTCCTGTTTTCACGCAAGAAGGCATGAATCCTGTGAAGCTCGCCGAAGAAGCGGTGCAATATGCAAAGCGGTACGCTAGAGATGTGGTAATTATTGACACGGCGGGTCGTCTTTCGATTGACGAAGAAATGATGCAGGAAGCGGAGAATATCAAAAACTCCGTCAAGCCGCATGAAATCTTGTTCGTGTGCGATTCCATGACGGGACAAGATGCCGTCAATACCGCAAAAACCTTCAACGACCGCCTCGCTTTCACAGGCGTTGTGCTGACGAAAATGGACGGCGACACGCGCGGTGGTGCGGCTCTTTCGATTCGCTCGGTCGTGCAGAAGCCGATTAAGTTTATCAGCACGGGCGAAAAATTGGATAATCTCGAAGCCTTTTATCCCGACCGTATTGCGTCGCGGATTTTGGGCATGGGCGATATTCTGACGCTTGTAGAACGCGCACAATCTGAGTTCGACGAAGACCAAGCAAAAAAACTTGAGCAAAAAATTCTCAAAAACGAGTTCGATTTGAACGACTTTTTGGAACAACTTCAGCAAATGAAGAAAATGGGTTCGCTGCGTGATTTGTTAGGAATGCTTCCAGGTATGGACAAGGCTCTGCGCAACGTGCAGGTGGACGAAAAGGCTCTGGGGCGCGTAGAAGCTATCATCTTGTCCATGACAAAGCAAGAACGCAAGCAGCCAAAAATCATCAACGGTTCGCGTCGTAAGCGCATTGCAAACGGCAGTGGCTCGACGATTCAGGATGTGAACCGCATGATTAAGCAGTTCGAGGATATGCAAAAAATGATGAAGCAGCTCACAAAAGGCGGCGGCAAAATGCAAGCTCTCCAGCAGATGATGGGTGGCGGCGGTGCGCCCGGTATGGGACGTATGCCGCAAGGAAAGTTTCGCCGCTAAAATCCTTCTTCGGTAGCGCGGACACTCATGTCTGCGCACATTAAACAGCAAAAAATTCGTTCCCAGCCCTCATAAAAACATATGTTTGGGCGAAAACGTTAAGATTTCACTTTTATTCACTCTCTTAACCTCATTGGAACATGGTTAAAATCCGCCTGCGTCGTAGAGGACGCAAACAAGCTCCGTTGTATGATATTGTCGCAATGGACAGCCGCAAAACCCGCGATGGTGCTTACCTTGAATACTTAGGTCAGTACAATCCCGTTGGTTTCCCATCGAAAGTAGTTTTGAAAGACGACCGTGCTTTGGCATGGCTGAAAATGGGCGCACAGCCGACCGATATGGCACGTGCAATCCTCAGCCACGAAGGCGTTCTTTTGCAGATGTACCTTGAACGCAAAGGAACATCAGCAGAAGAAATTGCTTCGGAACTCACCAAGCACAAAGAAACCGTCGCAAAGCGTTTGGAGCGTTTGGGCAAAAAACGCGCTACCCGCCTGAGCAAAAAGAAAAAATCAGCTATCGAAGCGGCAAAAGCAGCCGAAGCTGCGGCAAAAGCGGCTGAAGCAGCAGCAAAAGAAGCGGCGAAAGCAGCAGATGCCGCGGCAAAAGAAGCCGAAGCAGCAGCAAAAGCGGCAGCTCCCGTCGAAGCCCCAGCAGCGGAGTAATTGCTTGTTGCACGTCAAGCTCAAAAAATACAAATGCCTTGTCGAATTTACTTCGGCGAGGCGTTGTTGTTTTGAAGAGAAAGCAATAGCAGATCCTTCATTAGGTAGGTCGGTTACGGTGCGCTTGCTGCACTTTATGCCAAAACAAGGAGAGAGAAAAACAATCAATGTTTTCGGTACGGCAAGGCTATCTCGTGTTTGGAACATTTCTCGTGGAGTTTCTCATAGATTGTGTATCTTTCGTCGTGGGTGAGATGCTGGTACATGATTGTGCCCTTGTTGGTGGATGACTCTTGGTCGGGTTGCTGCCAAGATAGGCATTTCACCCGCTTTTTTATCATTCCAACTTTCGCACTTACGACTTGAATTCAAGTATGAATCAGTCGAAGCAAGAAATAGCCGACCATCTGGGAAAACATATCTCCAGCGTGTATCGAGAACTCAAGCGGAACACGGGAGAAAAGAACTATCGGCAAGCCAACGACAAAGCAGCCGCCCGTCAAGCAAATAAGCCGCGTCGAGTGCGCTTTACCACCTCAATACGGGCGCACGTTGAGGCGTGGCTCAAAGAAGATTTCTCGCCAGAGCAAATTGTTGGTCGCGCCAAGCGCGAGGGCATTGCGATGGTATCGCACGAGCGTATGTATCAGCATATTCTGGCAGATAAACGTGCAGGAGGTGATTTATATACGCATCTGCGTCATATGCCAAAGAAGTACCGCAAACGCTATGGCAGTACCGAGAAACGCGGTCAGATACCGAATAAGGTTTCTATTGACGAGCGTCCGTTGGAAGTCGCCACGCGCGAAGAAATGGGGCATTGGGAAATTGATACGGTCATTGGCAAAAGCCATGACGGGGCTATCGTTACAATTGTTGAGCGCACCAGCCGCTATACGGTCATTGGTAAACTCGTCGGTAAACACGCCGAGCCGTGTGCAGAGAAAATCATTGAGTCTCTCGCGCCCTTGAGCGATAAGGTCAAGAGCATCACTGCCGACAATGGCAAAGAATTTGCCAAGTTCGAGAGCATTGCCACGGCACTCGAAGCCTTGTTCTTCTTTGCTCACCCGTACCATCCGTGGGAGCGAGGAACCAACGAAAACACCAACGGCTTACTTCGGCAATATCTGCCAAAATCCATGGGCTTTGAATTCCTCACGCAAGAGGATTGTCAAAAAATTATGGACAAATTAAACAATCGACCTCGAAAGGTTCTCGGATTCCGAACGCCCTCTGAGGTATTCTTTTCCAAAGACTTACAACTTTCGCACTTGTAACTTGAATTCAAGACTCTTGTTAGCTGGGAGAAGGCAGGGGATAAGGGAACGTTTACACAAAATTCCACACACACACTCTCGGCTTTCTTCGTTGGCTGCTCTTTTGTACTTTTGTCATATTTGTTATGAGCGATTTGGGCTACCGTGAATATGCTTGTTTTTAGAAATTCAAACATATCAGTGGTGGGCGACAAATCGCTCATTTTTTTACTGATTTATACAACACAACCTCTGCATAGTATAAAAACAGATTTCCACCAATGCCACCACCACGCACCCCAAAAACCATGCACAAAACAACCGCTTCAGGACTGACGTGGGAAGCAGAATACGACGGTATTCGGTATCAAATTCGTAAGCGCAAGCAAGCGAAACGAATCACGCTGCGCGTCGCAAGCGACGGACGTGTGTGGGTTTCGATGCCGCTTCGTGCTGCGGTGCGCGATGCGGAACAGTTTTTTGTGCAGAACCTAGATTTTGTGCGGTCGTCGCTCAAGAAAATGGCGGACAAAGGATTTTTTCCGAAGCATAATTCATCCGGCAATCCAACTCTTTTCAATAATCCCCCAAACACCCCACCAGAGCTACTGTTGCCCGTTGATGGTGTCTGGAAACGACTTGTTATCGCGCTTCGGGAGCAATACGCACTGGAAGATTTTCCTGAACACGTGCTTATCAGTGTGCCGCAGCAATTCGCTACCAACGAAGAAGTGATGCGCTCTTCCGCCCTGCGCTATTGGCAATACTGCATGATTTCTCGTGCAAATGCGCTCCTTCCTGCCCGCACACAAGAACTGGCGCGGACTCTGGGCGAAAGCGTCCAACGCATTGCCATCAAAGACCAACGCTCGCTGTGGGGAAGTTGCGTGAAAACGCGCCGCCACATCAACCTGAACTGGCGCAGTATCTTGTTTCCAGCCGACGTGCGCGATTACCTCATCATCCACGAACTGGCGCATTTACGCCACGCCAATCATTCGGACGCATACTGGCAACACGTGGACGAATGCTGCCAAAAGGCTCAGTTACCGCCCTACGCGCTCGCAGAACGCTGGATAAAAGCCAATGGGCGACGTATTATGTCGCTCAGGAATGTGGTCTAGGAGTATGGTCTAGGAATGGTGAAATTGCTTTGCAGTGCGGGTTTTTTGTGTGAAATTGCCGCTGGAAATACTGGTGAAATTCAATCTCTTTTAGCCCCAAATTCTTATCCACTATGCCGTATCGTGCTACCTTACTCTACGCATTTGTACTACTTTCCCTTGCTCAAAATGATTCCTTTGCACAAGCACAAAATCTCAAAACATTATCATTTGAGCGACTAACCACAGACCAAGGTTTGTCGCAAGGACACGTCATTTGTATGCTTCAGGATAGACGCGGATTTATGTGGTTTGGCACAGAAGATGGTCTCAATCGCTACGATGGCATTAGCTTTAAGCATTTCACTAATGGCAACAATAAAAACTCACTCCCCAGCAATTACGTTGAAAGTTTGTACGAAGATATGCACGGCGTATTGTGGGTTGGTACAAAAAGCGGGCTTGCCAAATTTGACCGCATATCGGAAACATTTACCAGCTACCGCTCTATTGCTCATGATTCCACTTCTCTACCAGCAAACTATATCACGTCTATCGTGGATGACCAGACGGGCGCGTACTTGTGGGTAGGCACATATGGCGGCGGGCTAGCACGGTTGAACAAGGCGACACAAAAATTCACGAGTTTCCGCAGAAATGTTGGCAAACAAGGTGCATTGCAAAGCGATATTATTTGGCGGCTTGCTAAAGATACATCAGGTGAGATTTGGGCTGGAACTTTTAAGGGTGGTTTCTCTCATTATATGGCGCAAAGTAATACATTTCAGCAGTTTGTGCCAGATTCCTCTACAGCAAGCGACTTATATATCGAATCGCTCTGCGCTGACCACAATGGCATAATTTGGCTTGGTACGAGTCAAGGTTTATGGAAATTCGAGTACTCGCAAGCCAAGCGCACAGGTACGTTTACACACTACGGTGCCGACCCTAGCAATCCTCGCGCATTACAACGTCCGATTGTTAATGCTGTTCTCGAAGACCGTGATGGACGCATCTGGGTGGGAACAAGTAGTGGGCTGCATCTCTTCAATAAAGAGCATGGCGATTTTACTTGCTTCAAGAGCAGTCCTGTTGACGCATACAGCCTCGTTAATGACGACATTACCTCACTGTATGAAGACCGTGCTGGCACGATTTGGGTGGGAACAATGGATGGCATTAGTTATTGTAATCCACAACCACCAAAATTTATTACCTACCGCGCAGAATCTGGGCGTGTAAATAGTTTATCAGACAATGTGATTTGGTCATTTGCTGCAATGAAGGACGGACGGGTGTGGGTAGGAACAGAGTCGGGGCTGTGTAGGCTAGAATCAAAGCCACTTTCAGGTGTGAATACCTTTAGCACTTTTCGTAAAAATGATAAACTGCCGAATCAACTCCGCGACAATGTTATTACTGCGCTCCGCACCTCACGCGATGGTACGCTCTGGATTGGTACCAACGAAGGCGGCTTGCAGGCAATGAAGCGCACAGATGTGTATGGTGTAGGAAGTTTCACCTCTTACCCCAGCAATGATGAGGATACCACGAGTTTGAGTAGCAATCTCATTAGCTGTATTATTGAAGACAAGCGTGGTAAAATCTGGGTTGGTACTGCAAATGGGGTCAGCCGCTTGGATAGAATTGATGGCACGGGAAAAGCAGTTTTTACGCGCTTCGTATCGAATCCATTGGATTTTCAAGCAAGCCTCGCCAATCCTAATGTTTCTGCACTCTGCGAAGACCGTCAGGGCATGATTTGGGTAGGAACAGAAAACGGATTAACTCGCATAGAACCTAGCTCTGGAGCAATGAAATCCTACCACATTATAGATGGTGATACAACAGATAACCTCTCTCAACTTGGCGCAGATGATGATGCGATTCAAGTAATGTGCGAAAGCAAAAACGGGACGATGTGGATAGGCACACACAGAGGTCTCTTCAGATTTGACCGTACTTCTGGGAAGTTTACCAGAATGAATAAATCCGAAACAGGCTTCAGCAGTGCGAGAACACAAGCGTTGAGCGTCATTCTTGGTATTCTCGAAGATAATGCTGGTAATCTCTGGCTCTCGACCAATACAGGGCTGAGTCGGTACACGCCCTCGACCAACAGTTTTCGCCGCTACGACACACGTGACGGCTTGCAGGGCAGAGAATTTGTCACGGGTGCGGCGTACAAGGATAAAAATGGCGTAATGTATTTTGGCGGTGTGAATGGCTTCAGTGCTTTCCATCCCGATAGTCTGCGCAGTAATGCCGCCGTGCCGCCAGTTGTATTCACAGAATTTAAGCGTTTCGGTATTCCTATTCCGCTTGATACTGCTATCAGCGAGAAGCGGCATATTATCTTGTCACACAAAGACAACACATTTGAAATTCAATTCGCCGCGCTGAGTTTCACGTATGCCACGCGCAATCAGTATCGGTATAAATTGGAGGGCTTTGATGAACACTGGTATTCTGCGAATGCAACTACAGAAGCACGATACGCAAACCTCGACCCTGGCGTGTACAATTTCCGCGTGCAAGCCAGCAACTACGATGAAGTCTGGAATGAAGCAGGTACAACGCTCACAATAGAGATTCCGCCGCCCTTTTACGCTACATGGTGGTTTCGTGCTTGTGTATTTGCCTTGATTGGTGGAATCGCTCTGGTGACAGTGATAAACCGCACTGGGCGCGGCAATGCGGCAACGGCATCAACCGCGACACTCATTGTGCTTTTGCTCTCTGAGCTTCTTGGCGATTTTGCCATTGCGCCGCTTGTGAAGCTGATATTTCCTGAAGGTAATCGCCCAAATGAATTGATTGGATTGGTGATAAAACTTGCCCTCATTTACTTCGCTCTCGTGCCTCTGGAAGGACGCTTGCATAGTTTCTTAGCACAACGAGCGAAGGAGCAGCAAGCATCGCACACGCCGAGCGGAAATACCTAACTGTTGTGCGGTAAGGTCGATTTTTTGGACGCAGATGAAGATGATTTGATTGATGAAGATGATAGAGAATGCCTGTATGCGTGGTGTTTTCTCCTCTTTCATCATCTTTATCCATTCAATCATCTTCATCAGCGTCCCTCTCTCTCTGAGCATCACAAGAATCGGTGCTAAAAAATTTCCCCACAAAAATCCCACAAAAACCGTAATTTGCGTGGACTTGTTTGCAAGCGCGTTCCGAAGCGATAGACGCGCTACAACAAGCATAAATTCTCAGCTTTCACATTGCAATTACTCATCGAATGGCTTCAACTATTGGCGTTATTGGCACCGGCTACGTCGGGCTTGTTACCGGAACGTGTTTTGCCGAAACAGGAAACACCGTTATTTGCGTGGATATTGACGAGAAAAAGGTCGAAAAACTGCGCTCTGGCAAGGTTACGATTTACGAACCTGGTTTGGAATATCTCTTCGAGCGCAATATCCGCGAAAAGCGATTGCATTTCACCACGAATCTCGAAGAAGCCGTCCAAAAGGCGCAGATACTCTTTCTCTGCCTGCCCACGCCGCCTGACGAAGACGGCTCTGCCGACCTCAAACACGTTCTCAGCGCAGCCTCCAACATTGGGCGCATTCTCACCGAAAAAAATATCAGCGAGTTCAAAATTGTGGTGAATAAAAGCACCGTGCCTGTGGGAACGTCGGACAAAGTGCGCGAAGCAATCCTGAAGACCGCACCACAAGGGCGTTTCGACGTGGTGAGCAATCCCGAATTTTTGCGCGAAGGTTTTGCCGTCGAAGATTTTATGAAACCCGACCGCATCGTTGTTGGTACGGAAAATGCTCAGAGCGCAGATATTATGCGGTCTCTGTACGAACCCTTTACGCGGAGTGGCAATCCGATTTTTGTTCTCGACACCAAAAGCGCGGAAATTGCCAAGTACGCCGCCAATGCCTTCCTCGCAATGCGCATTTCCTTTATGAATGAGCTTTCGGCGTACACCGAAGCCGTTGGCGCGGATATTGAGTCCGTGCGCATGGCGATTGGCGCGGATAACCGCATTGGCAAACGCTTCCTCTTTGCGGGCGTGGGCTATGGCGGAAGCTGCTTTCCGAAAGATGTTCGTGCGCTGAAAACTTCCGCCGCGCAAGCAGGCACGCCACTTGGACTTGTGGAAGCAACCGAAAATGCGAACACGCGCCAAACAGAACGCTTTGCAGAGCGCATCGTTACTCGTCTTGGTGGTAAAGGCGCACTCAAGGGACAGCATATTGCTATTTGGGGAATTGCCTTCAAACCCAACACTGACGACACCCGCGAAGCTCCGTCATTCCTCATCATTGACCGATTGCTCGCGGAGGGCGCAAGTGTGGCGGTGTACGACCCCGAAGCAATGGAAGGCGCGGAGCATCGCTACGGAACACAAGCAAACATCACGTATTCAAGCGGGATGTACGAATGCGTGGATAAGGCAGACGCGCTCGTGATTGTAACCGAGTGGAGTGAGTTCCGCCAGCCAGACACGGCATTGCTCAAAGAGCGCATGAAATCACCGCTTCTCTTCGATGGACGCAATTTATTTGATGTGAAAAAGATGGGCGATGCGGGGATTGAGTATCATAGCATCGGGCGCAATAGCACAAAACAAAGCGCGAAATAAATCAAGGCATTGAAAAATCATTTTTACGAAAATACCATGCAAGCAATTTCCACCCTCTTCCCCACCCAAGTAACAAGCCTTGAAGCGGCTTTGGAGCAATACGCTCACGTCCGCACAACGCTCTTGCAGGAACTCGCTACCCAAAAATATACCGCTCCGCCCGAAGGACGCTGGTCGGTCGAGGATATTCTCTGGCACTTGCACTTGGTGGAACGTGGCTCTGGTTCTGCGATTCGGCGAATGCTGGAGGGTGAACGTGGCGAGAAAATTGCAGATGCCGACTTGAAAGCACTGTGGGATAAAATGTATGGGTTTATTTTGAATCGTGCAGAGTTGAAGCTCCCCGCTCCGCAAAATGTGTCTCCGCAAGAAAATACGCCCTCGCGCGAGGAGTGTATCACCGCGCTTCAGCAATCACGCGACAAGGTTTTATCGCATCTTCAGGGTGTTTCGACCGATGATTTATTGCGCGTCTATTTCCCGCATCCCGTCTTGGGTTCAATGCCAGCTTTGTATTGGGTGATGTTTATTGCCATGCACGAAGCGCGGCATTTGGAGCAGTTGCGCGAACTTATTGCGAAATAATGAACTTCAGCATGGCACACGCTTACAACACGAATCCTCTTCCCGTTGCACATCTTTTTCCGCTCTTAGATGCAGCATTGATGCGGCTTTTGAGGTCGTTATCACCAGAAGAATGGAATGCACCAACGCTTGCAAAGCAATGGACGGTGAAAGATATTGCCGCGCACTTGCTGGATGGAAACATTCGCACATTGTCCATGCAGCGCGACCGCTATTTTGGTCTGCAACCCTCATATCCGCTTGATTCATACGAAAAACTAGTGCACTGGATAAATACGCTCAATAACGACTGGGTGCAGGCTGCACGGCGCATGAGTCCTGATGTGGTGATGCTTTTGCTCGAACAGACAAACCCTCTCACAAGCGCGTATTATGCGACACTTCAGCCCTTTGAAGAAGCAATTTTTTCCGTCGCATGGGCGGGCGAGGAAACAAGCCTAAACTGGATGCATCTTGCCCGCGAATACACGGAAAAATGGCATCACCAGCAGCAAATCCGCGAAGCTGTTGGCGGGCGCACCGAATCAAGCATTATGACACGCGAGCTTTTTTATCCGCTTATTGCAACATTTTTACAAGGTCTTCCCCACACATACCGCTTCACATCTGCTCCCGAAGGCACACGCATTGCAATCACGATTACCAGCGAACTGGGCGGCATCTGGTTTCTGGAACGCCTGAACAGCGCATGGATACTTGCAGAACAAGCAACAACGCAACTTCCACGCGATACCGCCGCAAGCATCACCCTCCCGCCCGACACCGCATGGAAACTGTTCTGCAAAGGGATTTCTCCCACCGAAGCACGAACAACAGTTCAATTCGCAGGAGATGAAAAACTCGGCGAAGTATCACTGGGACTTGTTTCTGTGATGGCGTAATTTTTTTCTTGCATGTAATCTAGCTAAGTGTTATTTTAGATACAAAAGAGTAGCTTATCTGAAAGATAAACAATGTTTTCAAAGGCATGCATATACGGCATCCAAGCGGCGATTTACCTCGCCCAGCAGCACAAGCATCAAAGCGACAGGGCTTATATTCCTGTCGTAGAAATAGCACAAACGCTTGATATTCCATTTCAGTTTCTGAAGAAAGTGATACAACAACTTGGCGAAAAGAATGTCGTACAAACGCAACGAAGTGCAAAAGGTGGTGTTTCTTTAGCTCGGCAAGGAAGTGAAATAACGGTTTTCGAGGTAATTGTAGCTATAGACGGTGGAGCAATATTTCTGAGCGAGTGTATTTTGAAATTCCCTGGGTGTGGCAATGAAAAGCCTTGCCCAATGCACCACCAGTGGGCTGTCGAACGGGTTCGGCTGAAGACCATGTTTGAAAAAGCAACCCTTGATTCATTAGCAGGAAATGTCAGTAGCGGACTGACAAGACTTGGTTTTAACGATAAGGCAAATGATCAAGAAGAATAAATTTTTTTGTACTAATAAGCGATAAAATACTATCTAATCGCTAAAATATGTCACGGAGAAAAACCATGAAAACCAAACAACTCGAACGAGTCTTGCTGAATAGCTTTTGCCTTGTAGTGTGGGCAGGTATCGGCTTGGCGGGCGCACATTTCCTCAGTTCCTGCACCAAAGAGGGCGGAGACGCTTCCAAAGATGCCGCAAAAAATTCTGCCCAAGAAGTCGTCAAGCAAAAACCGGAATATTACAAGGTCAAAAATGTTCAACTCGGCACAACGATTGACCCCGCGCTCTCGAAACAAGGCGGGCAGGTCTTCGATGTTACCTGTACGGGCTGCCACAAATACGATGAAAAGTACGTCGGTCCCGCGCTCGGCGACGTGACCAAACGCCGCACACCCGAATACGTAATGAACATGATTTTGGACACCGAAACGATGATTGACAAAGACGATACCGTGAAATGTATGCTCCAAACCTATCTGATGAAAATGCCCAATATGCAAGTGGATGAAAAAGATGCGCGGGCAGTGCTGGAGCATCTCCGCGAGGTTGCTGATAAAAAGAAATAACGCTTGAATTCAAGTTGTAAGTGCGAACCGTTGGGATGATAAAAAGTTCGGTGAAATGGCTATCTTGGCAGCAACCCGACCAAGAGTCATCCACCAACGAAAGGCACAGAGTATGTACCGACATTTCACCGAAGGCGAAAGATATACAATCTACGAGAATCTGCATATGAATCAGTCGAAGCAAGAAATAGCCGACCATCTGGGAAAACATATCTCCAGCGTGTATCGAGAACTCAAGCGGAACACGGGAGAAAAGAACTATCGGAATCAATCGAAGCAAGAAATAGCTGACCGTCTGGGCAAACATATCTCGAGCGTGTATCGAGAACTCAAGCGAAACACGGGTCAAAGGAAGTACCGTCCAAAGCAAGCCAATGACAAAGCAGTCGCCCGCCAAGCACATAAGCCGCGTCTGCTGCGCTTTACCGCCTCAATACGTGCGCACGTTGAGGCGTGGCTCAAAGAAGATTTCTCGCCAGAGCAGATTGTTGGTCGCGCCGAGCGCGAGGGCATTGCGATGGTATCGCATGAGCGTATCTATGAGCATGTTCTGGCGGATAAACGTGCTGGCGGCACTTTGTACACGCATTTGCGCCATGCGCCAAAGAAGTACCGCAAACGCTATGGTAGCACCGAGAAGCGTGGGCAGATACCGAATAAAGTGTCCATTGAGCATCGCCCGCCAGAAGTTGCGACGCGCAAGGAAATGGGACATTGGGAAATTGATACGGTCATCGGCAAAAGCCACGATGGAGCGATTGTAACGCTCGTTGAGCGGACAAGCCGTTTCACCGTCATCGGCAAACTCATTGGCAAACACGCTGAACCCTGTGCCGAAAAAACGATTGAACTGCTCACACCGTTCAGCGATAAGGTCAAGAGTATTACCGCCGATAACGGGACGGAATTTGCTAAGGTTGAGCATATTGCTGGCACCCTGGAAGCGTTATTCTTCTTTGCCCATCCCTACCATTCGTGGGAGCGGGGAAGCAACGAAAATACCAACGGACTGATTCGGCAGTATCTGCCGAAATCCATGGGCTTTGAATTTCTCACGCAAGAGGATTGCCAGAAAATTATGGACAAATTAAACAACCGACCTCGAAAGGTTCTCGGATTCCGAACACCCGCAGAGGTATTTTTTTCCAAAGACGTACAACTTTCGCACTTGTAACTTGAATTCAAGAAATCATATTGTGCTGCTTTTAAATACTGCTTGGTTCTGAAGGAAAATCTCGGCAATTACTTGGTTCTACGGTGTTCGGCGGCAAATTGACACCGAACGCCAACCACAAGTGCGCCGCCAGACGCTCACCGCTTGAACCGCCGCCGAACTCTCCGCTCGGGCGCGAGGGAGAGATGCGTAGAAACCTTTGACCTCGCAGAAAAGCCAATAAACCCGTAGCTAGGTGAACGCAACGCTAAAGCTCCCGAGTCGCCAGTAGCTGAAGTTCGCATCATTCATCCACACTATACCCGCATCATTATTTCACTACAAAAATAATATCACTCCATGCAGTATATTCTTGGGTTCGATTCCGATAACGAAAGGAGATTTTTTTAGTCTCTAATTCTTGAGTGGAAAATACATCTAAATATCTCATAATTTTCGGCTTTAAGGCTTGCAAGTTTCGCTTCAATTTCCACGAATTATCAAAGTCTTCAGTATCAACCAGCACCAAGAACAATCTGTTTGAAGCATCAAAGCGCAATTCGCCCTGCTCTTCGTATAAGTTCTGGATGAGTATTTGAGGATTATTTTGCACCTCACGTAAAATTTCTAGGCGAATGCTTTTTATTGTAGACAGAGCCTCTTGGCAAAAAGTATCATTCCGTTCCTTCATTTTTTCAACAATCTCGTAATATGTGTCATCACTACGACGGTGGTCAGCAAAAACAATATTTGCTTGCCGTGCTTTCTGCTTCAACTCCGTTAATTCAGGTCGCAAACCTCTTTCTTTCCGCTTTGTTTCAATAAAATTCGTTGGTAAGTATGTTACTTTCAAATCAAATGGTATTCCGTCAATAAAAAAATCAACCTTTTTAATTTGCCCAACTGTTGGCAAAACGGACGGATGTGATGTGAAGATGTCCTCAATCAAAATACTCGACCAATGGTTATACCAACTGCAAAGCACATATCCTTGAACGGCGCGTGGTATCTCCGTTTCTAATTTATGGGAAAGTTCATCAAACTGTGAATAAACTTTTATGTATTTATCAACCAGATACTTATCCAAAGCGTTGGAATAGTCTCCACCCCAGTCAAATGAGCGCAGATGATAAAGTTCCGATACTAATTTTTCTTGGTCAATTTTTGCATGAAGTTCTTCGTGCTTTGAGCGGATAAATTCATCCACCTGCAAGTGTCCTGCTGCAACATCCGCACTAAGCAAGGCGTATAGCTCTTGAAATTGCTCATCTAATTTTGTAGTAGCGAGTGAGATTTGACGAAACCTCTGGAAATCATTGATAAGCTCTCGGCGTGTAATTGATTTAATTTTCAGCCATAAAAGCCCTTGTGTATTTGTTGTGAACTCAGAAAGTTCATCATTATTATATCGTTGATACCAATAACAGAAAGGCAGTGATTTCATAAACGTAGCAGAGACAAAGGATTGAGGTTTATTTTTGCAAACAAAAAGAATTTCTTGACTTCCAGCAACGCTCCCTTTTCCGCCGCGCCCATTGGTGTATGTTTGCGTTTCAATACTCACATCCTTGTAGCGAGAAATCATTGATGCCAATTCCTGTGCCGAGGGATAGCTACGATTATTATAGCTTATGAGCCAATGCGGAATATCAGCAGCCATCTGAAAAAGCTGCTCGAATGAATGCAACACATCTTGTTTTTTGTCAAAGCCACTGTAACGCTGGGGTTCATACCGTTTTGTGTTATTGATAAATTCCTTATCTCGCCAATATTCGGTATATGTTTCCAATAAATGATAAAAACTTTGATAGTTTGCGTGGCTGTCGCAATATGGCGGGTCGAAGTATGCTAAATCTATATTGCTAAGTTGAGGTAAAAGTGTGAGGATATTCTCGTTATAGCTTTTGTTCTCCTTACCGTTATCAAATACAGCTTGATTGTATTTACCCGTGAGTTCAAGAAAAATATCTTTAATTGGTCGAGCCAAACTGCGATTGCGCTTTACACGTTCAGGGTCGTTCGCATAGTTTAGTGCTTGTGTATGTGCAAAATGTCCCATTGTTACTTTTCTCGTTAAGCTCCTGTTCATAACAGCCAGAGCCAATGCACGTTTGAGAGAATTGTCAAGTAATTCAACATTATAGCGAAATTGGTCAATAACTTTTGCTTGCGCTTCATCAAAAAAGATATTCGCAAAGGTGTCTTGCATTAAGCTATAATCATGCTTTGAAGAATTAGAGAAAAGAAAAGCTGCATCATCAGTTGCTAGTTTTTCCTGTTTATTCTCAATGAGAGCAAGACCAATGGAATGGTTAAAACTTAAAAAATCATTTGTGTACGTCGTAATGCCACGCTGTTTTAACGCATATGCAACGGATTGCGAGCCACCAAAAGCATCTAAGGCGGTATTGATATTTCGTGGTAAATACTTCGTCAGCCAAGAAATAAAGATATATTTTGCGCCCAAGTACTGTGGTTCGGGAAATGTGTACTGAAAATAGTTATACTCTTCAAATAACATTATTTTGTTATTGGTAAATTAAACTCACACCATTGCCGTTACAAAATACCTTCTTTACTCAACTTTTCAAAGAACTTTGAGGAATTGTCCAGTTCGGCGGCAATTTGGCACTAATGCTTGACGTTGGATTTACACCAGACGCAACGGCAACGAACCGCCGCCGAACTCTTTGCTTTGGCGCGAGGGGATAAGTTCACGCGCAGTTCCAATATAGCACAAAGTTTGTAAATATGCAGGTGGTCGTACAAAACGCTGAAACTCCCAAGTCGCCAATAGCTGAAGTTCGTGTTTTTATTTACATTCAACGCCATTACTCTTGGTACAACTTCAAAAGCGATGAAGGAAAATAGGCAGTGAACACTTAACAAGCACGAAAATACTCATCACCTCACAATATGCAATGGTTTGTGAATATACTGCAACTGATTGTTTGACATACGAATGCCAAGACGAACCATATACATTCCTGAGGAGAGACCTTTTGTATTATATTAGACATTATCTAAATTAACAAGGTGCTTTACGGCGATGATTCTTGAAGTTAAAAAGACCGACCCATACTTCCATCACGACATCACGGAAATACAGT
>RDXM01000088.1 GCA_004292595.1 Candidatus Kapaibacterium sp.
TTCGATTGTAAAATGAATAGTTTCAATTCTCCGAAACAAGGCAGCATGCTGCCTTGCTCAAATCAAAGTATTCAAAATACAGTCAAAACGGTATTAGTGTTATCGCTCGCTCTCGGTCTTGCTCGCTCTGAGGCGTTGCTCATCACATCGCCTATAACCGTTGCGATTGCTGCCGAAGCGGATATTTTTGCTCCAACGCATCGGCAACGCTCTCTGGCACAAAACCATTCACACTTTGTCCGTGCCTCGCCAATTCACGAATAATTGACGAGCTTAAATACGTGTACTTGTCATGCGGCATAAGAAAAACAGTGTTTACCGACGGCGCGAGTTTGCGGTTCATCAGCGCAATTTGCATTTCATATTCAAAGTCCGTAACGGCTCGCAAGCCGCGTATTATCGCCACTGCGCCGTAGCTGCGAGCGAAATCAACGGTCAGCCCTTGAAAGGATTTTACCGTTGCGCGTGGCTCATGCTCTACGGCACGGCGAATCATATCCAAACGCTCTTCTTCCTCGAACATTGGTTCTTTGCGGGAATTCTTCGCAACGAGCATACACACTTCGTCGAACATGGTAAGTGCGCGTTCTAAAATGTCGAGATGTCCGTTGGTAACGGGGTCGAAGGTGCCGGGGTAAATTGCTTTGCGCATGAACAATTAGACAATAAAAAAAGAGTAAATAGAGGTTACGTAATTTCTACCAAATACCATATCAGCGCACCATCCCAACCATTTTCGCCATACGCTGTGCGCGTTTTGCGGGGTCGGGATGCGTTGAGAACATTGATTGCACAAAGTTAGAACGTTGCCCGCCGAGTTTTGCCAATTTTGCCAGTGCTGTCGCCATTGCGTGAGTCTTGTAGCCATTGCGCTGCATAAATTTTAATCCATAATCGTCGGCATCAATTTCCTGGGTGCGCGAAAATTTTGCATTCAAAAGGCTTTCCGCAAGTGCGCCCATGCCCGTAAGCGCAAGCTGCCCAACAATTCCATTCGACGTAGCGGCGGCTTTCCGTGCGGCTGAGGTGAGAAGCGCGGTGCGGAGCTTATCCTTGTGGTCGCCGTTTTTCACGTGTCCGACTTCATGCCCAATAACGCCCAAAATTTCTTCATCGGTCATAATGTCCATCAGCCCAGAATACACGCGCACCGTCCCGTCCGCGAGTGCGAAAGCGTTCACCTGCGGCGAAAGATACGCACGGTAGTTCAGGCGCAGTCCGTCTTCCAGCACGTGCCGTCCCGTGAGTTTTGCAAGACGTTGCGCGTACTGGCTTTCTGGCGGTGCGATACGGTTTTGCGCGTCGGACTGGTTCGCGTACTGGCTTGCAACGGATAATATTTGCTTTTCCGAAATCGTCATTGCGCGAAAAGCATCAATACCAGCCGCTATCCACAGCCCAGAATTTGTGCCGAGTGCGGGGTTTTGTGTGTATTGTGCATTCGCGCTTGTTGCAAAAGCGACAAGGAGCGCGAAGGCTGCGAGAGTAGATTGTATGAGGTTCATATGTTAGAAAAAATCATAAAATTTACTGACCAAACTCCGCCGCAAGCCGCGTAATAATAAACTTTGCTTCGCGGAGGATAGAAAAAATTGCAAGCAGTCCATCGCCCGTAGCGAGATATGGTGCGGTTTCTGCGTAAAAATCACCTTCCAACACCACAAAATACCACGCCCGCCCGACAACATAACAACCATACAACGGATATTTGATTGCGTTCAACTCCCGTGCCGCCAGCATTTCTACAAGTAACTGTGCAAGTGGGTCGTTATCGGAGCCACGTGCTTTCTTGTATTCATGCAAAAAAAAGAATGGTTGCAAGGGATTTGCTTTACCTGTGGCTATCACAAAATCTACACGCCCATTTATTTTCACACCGTTCAACGTTGCAGAAAGTGTACGCTGCGTAAAGGCGCGAAACCGCTCGGTATTGTAGCGAATAAGGCTGATGAGCGGCGCAATAAACTTGAATTTAAGTTCATCTTCGTTCCATAAATCCACGTTTAATTGCAAGTCTTCTCGAAGAATCGTAATTGTATATTCCTCTTCAGGTCTGATTTCATGCCGCGCGGAACGCCATTCTTCCAACAATGGCAAAGTTGCTTTTGCGCGTATGCCGAATGTCCGTTCAACGTCGTCAATATCCCATTTTTCAAAAGACTTTGTCATGTATTTTCTCCTCTATACCTCAATGGTAACAGGCTTCACTTTCCAGATTTCATCAGCATACTGGCGAATGGTGCGGTCGCTAGAAAACTTGCCGCTTCGAGCGGTGTTCAAAATAGATTTTTTCGTCCATTCGGTTGGGTTTTTCCAGAGAGCATTCACGCGGTCTTGCGCTTCGATGTACGACGCATAATCCGCCAGAAGCAAGTAACGGTCGCCTTGCTCCATGAGCGAATTCCAAATAGGTTGGAAAATTCCTGGCTCGTAGTGCGAGAACGCATTATCACGAATCATGTCCAGAACCCGCTTCAATTCTTGGTTTGCATTGTAGTAGTCCCAAGGATTGTAGCGCGGGCGCAATTCCGCCACTTCGTGCGTTTTCAAGCCAAAAATAAACATATGTTCTTCGCCGATTTCCTCCGCCATTTCCACGTTTGCGCCGTCCATTGTGCCGATGGTGAGTGCGCCGTTGAGCTGAAATTTCATATTGCCCGTGCCGCTTGCTTCCAAGCCCGCCGTTGAGATTTGCTCGGACAAGTCGGAAGCAGGAATGATGCGCTCTGCAAGGGAAACGGAGTAATTCGGCAAAAAGAATACTTTCAAGCGGTCGCCAATGTCGGGGTCGTTATTCACCGTCGCACCGATGCTATTGATGAGCTTGATAATCAGCTTCGCTTGCGCATAACCGGGCGCGGACTTTGCACCAAAAAAGACCGTGCGCGGCGTGTAGTCTGCCTTCGGGTTGTCCTTGATGCGATTGTACAGCGTCGCAACGTGCAGCGCGTTCAAAAGCTGGCGTTTGTATTCGTGCAGACGTTTGATTTGGCTATCGAACAAGGAATCAAGATTGACGCGGGTTGCGTAGTCGTCCCAGATGTCAATGTGCTGAATCAGTCGTTGTTTTGCCAAGTTCTTCGCAATGCGCCATTCCTCGCGGAATTCCTCATCTTCGACGTAGTTTTCGAGTTTGCGCAGTTCGTCCAAATTCGTTACCCAGCCGCCGCCGATGCGCTTCGTGATAAGTTCCGAGAGCGGCAAGTTTGATTTTTTTAACCAGCGTCGTTGCGTGATTCCGTTGGTTTTGTTGTTGAATTTATGCGGGTACAATCGGAAGAAATCATTGAATAATTCATCTTTCAAAATCTGCGTGTGCAATGCCGCCACGCCGTTCACTGAATGCGAACCGACGACCGCCAAATTCGCCATGCGGATAGCTTTTTCGCTGCCATTCGACGCTTCTTGAATAATCGAAACACGAGAAATAATCGGGTCGTGTTCGCTGTAAAAGGTGTGGACGGTTTTCAGAAAACGATGATTGATTTCGTAAATAATCGCCAAGTGACGCGGCAATAATTTCTCGAATAGCGCGACAGACCAGCGTTCCAGAGCTTCCGAAAGCACGGTATGGTTCGTGTAGGCGAAGGTGTGCGTGGTGATGTGCCATGCTTCATCCCACGACAAATTTTCTTCATCCAACAAAATCCGCATCAGTTCTGGAATTGCGATGGCTGGGTGCGTGTCGTTGAGCTGAATGGCAATTTTATTCGGGAACGCACCAAAGCTCTTGTGCAGCTTTTTGTACGATGCGACAATATCATGCAAACTCGCTGCGACGAAGAAATATTGCTGGCGAAGTCGTAATTCCTTGCCTGCGACGGTGTTGTCATTCGGGTACAGCACTTTGGAAATTGTCTCGGTCGCGCTTTTATTTTCCACTGCGCCCATGTAATCGCCTTTGTCGAACGCCTTGAAATCGAAATCTTCCGTCGCGGAGGCTTGCCAAAGGCGCAAGGAATTGACGGTATTATTGCCGTAGCCCGGCACGGGAACATCGTACGCAACCGCCAACACGTCGTCGGTCTCGACCCACGAATGGCGCAGATTCCCGCGCTCATCGGTGTGCTGCTCGACGCGCCCGCCAAATTTCACGCGGCAGGTAAGTTCTTCGCGCAAGACTTCCCACGGAGAGCCGTAGCGAAGCCAGTTGTCGGGGTGTTCTACTTGATAGCCGTTTTCAATTTCCTGCTTGAAAATACCATATTCGTAGCGAATGCCGTAGCCAAATGCGGGCAGTTCCAGCGTCGCCATCGAATCCAGAAAACACGCTGCAAGCCGCCCCAAACCGCCGTTTCCAAGCCCCATGTCATGCTCAATGTCGCGGATTTCATCCAAATCATAGCCCAGCGTTTTCATAATGCGCTCGCACTCGGCGGTGTAGTCCAAATTCGTGAGCGCGTTGCCCAGAAGCCGCCCCATGAGGAATTCCAGCGACAAATAATACACCTTCTTCACGTCCTGACGCTCGTATTCGCGCTGGGTGCGAATCCAAGCACGAATCATGCGGTCGCGCACCGAGAGAGCGAGAGCTTTGTAGGCATCCTGCGGCGTAACGCTGAGGCGGTCTTTCACCAAGCGAAACTCCAAATGCTCGGCAAATTGGTTGTTGAGCGAGTAGGAATCTGGGTTTTCACTGTCGGTGAAATACAGCGATTGCCCGCCCGCCGTGATTTCTTCACGGGTTTTGTCGGTGGTGCGATCAGCCGTGCGTTTTTCTGAAGCCGCTTTTTTGGGCGCGGAGGAGGACGATGTTTTTGCCATGACACACAAGGAAAAGTGGTGGAGTAATTTGATGCAAAGTGATTTTAGCGAGAAAGGTGAACAATCAATAGTGGCACAGACATTCTTGTCTGTGTTTGTCGCCTGAATACCTCACCAACACTCACAGACAAGAATGTCTGTGCCACTATGGAAGAAATTTTATCGTGTACGTGAATGTCTATTCTCCCAAAGCCTATTATTCCTCATTCGCTTTCGGCGCAACGCCCATGTAGCAGACGCGATACTTCCCTTGCAAACGAGCTACAATCAGCGTCCAAGCGTATTCTTTCTGTAATTCTTTCGCAATTTTATTCTGGCGTTTCAAAATATCCGATTGCTCTTTTGCTAATTCTTTGGGGTTGTCCGCTGCTGATGCGTTTGATGGTGTCGCTGCTGCACTCCCCATAAATCGCAACATTTCTTTTGAGAGAATATCCAGACGGTACATCTGCGCACCTTGCGGAACAATGCCGTTTGGCAGATAGATATTATCTCGCTCGGTCTTTATGCTGCTCCGAAACGCGCTTGAATCCTTCATTTCCAGCACTTTGCGAAATGCAGGAAAGAGTGCGATGTTGTAATTGAGCATAAAATCTGTTTTTGAAACAAGGTCGGTCAACGCACCTTCAGGGCGGACATAATTGCTGCCAACAAGCGGGAATGCGGTCATATATGCTACTTTCACGGAGTCGCGGGCGCGCAGACTTTTTGTATATTCTGCCCAATACGCTGAAAACGGCACAGTATCTATGTTTGGCACAGCATCTTCATTGTCCTTCATAAAATAGACCTTGCCCTGACGCTGCTGCGTGATTGTGGTGTGGACGGGCTTGTAAGCGTGCCAGCGCGTCGTAATCGTATAGCCAGTACGCACAAGCGAAAACAGCAAGGTATCTTTTGCATATTGCCCCAGCGTCGGATTATGATTTTCGCCATACCTTTGGAAATACAGATGCACGGTGTCGTCAATTTCTTCCACGCGGCAATCAAGGTCGGAGGAATGCCGAATACCGCTTGCCGAGAGATTTGCCCGCAAAGAATCTTGGGCAGTTTGGCGAACAGTGAGTGTGTGTCCGACAAAAATCGCGGTGGGTATTTCTTCGCCAACGTCGCCGCTTCCATATTCATCGAAGCGAAAATAGCCTACCCAGACGTTACTTGGTGGCGCATCAAAGCTAAAAATATCCGCAGAAGAAGAACGTTTTTTGCGACGACAGCCGTCCAGCGTGAAAAGCAGCGCGACACAGAGACCAAGCATGAGACAGCGTTGGAAGAAGAAACGATACGATTTCATTGGCACAGAAAAAAATGAAAAGAAATGAAGTGAAGAGAAAAAACTACGCATCTCAGAACACGAGCAAAAGTCGTTGAAAAATTCGACATTGCCAAGACTTTCCTCAACGATTTCCCGATTTATTCGGCTTCCTGAAGTGCGCCATTTTTTAGCGTAAAAATTTTCTGTTCTGCCGCCTGAAGCTGGCTTGCACACTGCTCGCTCAGGCGCATTCCTTCTTCGTAGAGTGCGAGCATTTCCTCTAAGGGCGCATCAGCACTATCTAAAATATCAACGATTTCTTCTAAGCGCTGAAAACGCTCTTCAAAGCTAGTGGTGGTGGATTCGGCGGGAGAAGTTTTCTTTTTCATAAAAAGTTATGTTTGTTGAAAAGGAAAGAGTGTTGCTCAAACATTCCCAGAAATGAGCTTGTGCAAGACCTCTTCCCGAATGCGCTGGCGTTCTGCTTTCATGTACAAGGTTGGTGGAGCAACGCGCTCGTGGCATACGTCATCGCGCAGTCCGCAGCGTTCGCAGGTTTCATTGACCTGAATTTTTTCGACACTGGGGTCGTTCCAAAAGCGCACAGCTTCTTTGAATTCATCGTTGATTTGAAAACCCAGCGAGACACTTGAGTGAAAAAGCGGCTTCAGGGCAAAGCGGCGAGCGACGGTAATCACAAAATACTCGGTGTTATTTTCCATAAAATACGGACGCTGCACCACGACAAGCGGGCGCGTGGGATCGCGCTCGGCAAGCTCTGTTTGTGCGCGTTTCAGCACGGCAACGGGCAGCCAACGACGACAGTAATGCTCGTTCAAATCTAATCCATATGGCGCGAATACTTGGGAGAGATTCAGGAATTTTGTGAGCTTCATGTTGCCCGTGCTAGTGCGGTGGCTGAAGCGCAAAAAATGAATTTCTGGCAGACCAAAAAACTTCGGGAGCAGCTCTGTCATGCGGTAGAGCAGCATTTCGGGTGTAACGGCATATTTGTCCAAAAGCGAAAGAAAATACTGCTCATCCCATTGTTTTTTCTGAAAAAGACGGCGAATATCCTTGACCATTGAATCGCTATTCATCAGCAGCGCACCAGAGAAATACGAGGCTTTGAAGTTATTCACAACCTGCTCGAAGGATTCTACCTTGAGCCACGACGAAGTAAGCGCACGTTCCTTGAGATTGAGGTAATTATAGCCAAGTTCGCGTCCGAAAATAAAGGCTTTTTGTCTATCAACAAGGTCGTGATTGAGCATCAAACGCGATTTCTTTTGTAGTGCTTTTGCATTTTTTCCTGTAGCTGGGGCAAGCACGGTACGGAATTTTTGCAATTCAGGATGACTCACAAGTGTTGTTGTATCAATAATATAGCTATAACGCTCTTCCAGAGCCGCTCTCAGAGCTTCGGTCTGAAGCGGTGCTTTGTTTTTCCAGCGCATTTCGTTTTGAAAGCGTTCGGCGGCGTGTTCTAAGTCTTCAAAATAGTTCAAATGAATTTTTTGGTAGGAGCGCAGTGCCGCCAGAATAAAATGCTCGACGCTCATGTCGTAGCCGCGAATAATTTCGAGGAATGTTTTCAAAAGCGCACCAGCTTTGGCGGGCGAGGCAGAAAACAAATCCATAATATCTTGCTGCTCAATGCCGAACATCTCGAAGGGAAATTCGCGGAGCATTGGTGAGTTCAAGATTGCGGTAAGCGGATTCAAGGATTCATCCACTTTGAGCGTTACTAATTCATCGAATGTTGTGCCAAGCGATTCAGCAAGCGCAATAATTTTTTCGGGTTTTGGATATTTTTTTCCTTTCTCAATTTCGCTCAAATATGAAATGGAGAGGTCGGTCTGCTCGGAAACTTCTTTCAAAGAAAGTTTTTTTTCGGTACGAAGTTGTTTGAGTTTAATACCCAAAATAATACGCAAATTTTCGCCGCTAACGCTCATGGTATCAGTATTTTGAAGAAGAAATGATGTGCCAGTGTTCAGCTCGTAAGATACGCTTTTTTCGCTTCAAGCGAAATAGAAATTTCGATAAATGCGAAATTTATGTAAAAGCGAAACTTCGCTTGTAGCTAAAAAATAAGAAGTGTTTTTTATTCCTGCTGTGTGTTTTTCAAAATTGTTCTTGTTTGCACCGTCGAAGACACAGAGTTTGCCGAGAAAATAGTGATTCTGTCTTCTACGATAGCAAGGACTTTCTCAACATATTTAGTGGCATACCCAAGCCCTTCCTAAAAAACTATTATGTTCTCCCAATTTTTTTTCGTTTCTTAGTCCTTTATTGGTTTTATGCCATATTTGCGTGTCTTTCTGCACGCTACTGCTGTCTTTTTCTATCCTTCCTTTTTGGCTGGAGCATTTTTTTATGACCAAAATTCGTACAAGTAGAGTATTGACGGGTTATCGTTTTGGCGTGATTCTCGTGTATTGTCGTTGTGCGCTGTGCCTTGCATTTGGCGTAGTTACTGGCTTATACGCCAGCCCTACATGGGCTGTTCAAAACAAAACAGTGATTGACAGCCTGAGAACAGAACTGCCGAAAACGCATGGTGAACAGCGCGTGGCGGTGCTGAACGCGCTTGCGTGGGAATATCGCACTTCCAACCAAGACCGTGCGATTGAGTTTGGTTTGCAGGCATTGGGCTTGGCAGAGCAGTTGCAGTTCAAGTCAGGAATGGCGCGGTCGCTGAACAATCTCGGCGTGGTGTATCGTCGGCGGGGAAATTACCCGCAGGCATTGGATTATCACCTGAAAGCCTTGAAAATTAGCGAGGAAATCCGCGATTCAGCCGATATTGGGCAAGCATTAAACCGCATTGGCTTGATTTATCAAGGACAACTGAATTATCAAGCAGCATTGGAGTATTTCGAGCGAGCGCGGCTTATTTACGAGAAAAAAAACGACTTAGTTGGTGTCGGAAAAGCCATGACAAATATTGGTGAGGTGTATGCGCGGCAAGGTAAGTACTCGCTTGCACTGGAATATTTGGTAAAAAGTCAGGCGATTCATGAAGAAACAGGTTCGAGCGACGGTGTTGCAGAATCAGGGCTTGAAATTGGCTTAGTCTATGGAAAGCAAGGAAATATGCGCCTGAGCTTGGATTATCTCCAAAAAGCATTAAAACTCTACGAAAAAATTGGTAATAAATCTGGCGTGGCGCAAACGCTCAGTAGCATTGCTGGAGTCCTTGTGCAAACAGGAGAATTGGACAAAGCCGAAGAATTTGCCTCAACCTCGCTCGAATACGCCCGCGATGTTGGCGAAATCGAATCCATGAAGCAAGCAAGCAAAACCCTTTCGGCGATTTATACCAAACGCGAAAACTATAAGAAAGCACTGGATTATCAGTTGTTGTATTCTACGCTGAAGGATTCGGTTACGGGCGAGGAAAGTGTTCGCAAAATCGCCGACCTTGAAGCAATGCTGGCTTCGGAGAAACGACAAGCGCAAATTGAATTGCTGACGAAGGAAAATCAAATCCAGCAGCTTATTCGCAATAGCTTTGCCGTTGGTTTTGTGATGGTGTTTGTGTTGGCGTACGTACTGTTTCGCAGTAATCATCAACAGAAAAAAGCGAACCAACTTCTTTCGCAGCAAAACGAGGAAATTCTGCGCCAGCAAAAAATGCTGGAGGAGCAAGCAAGCGAGATTCAGCTTGCCAATACGGAACTTCAAGAGGCAAATATCAATTTGAAGCGGCAGCAGGATATTTTGGAGGAACAAACCCGCGAAATTGAGATGGCAAATAATGAGTTGTTGGAACTCAATATCAATCTCGAACACAAGCAAAAAACGTTGGAAACGCAAGCCGAGCAGATTGAGAAAGCAAATGAAGAACTGCAAACTGGCAACAGCCAACTCAACGAACTCAACGAGCAACTCAATGATTTTCTTGCGATTGCCGCACACGATTTGAAAAATCCGCTGTCGTCGATTGTCATGTCCGCCAGCGCAATAAAGCGATACTACGACCGCATGAGCAAAGAAGATGTGCTGGAAATGATTGGAAATGTGGAAGTTACGGCAGAGAGAATGCGACTGATTATTCACAATTTGCTGGAATTAAATCGCATTGAATCAGGCAAGCTCGAAATAGCAGCAGAGCCAGTGCAGCCAGGAGAAATCACAGAACAAATCGCTCAGGATTGGCAAACAAAAGCAATGGCAAAGTCTATTAAACTCCGCTACGACAACCAAGCACCCGATAAATTCATCACGGGCGACCCGAATATTTTTTACCAAATTGTTGAAAATATTGTTTCCAATGCAGTGAAATACTCGCCATCCAACAAAAACGTTTGGGTGCGCGTTGTAAGCTCGGAAATATCCGCTTTTTCGGGGCAGAGCGGCGCGGGAATGGCGCAACAATACGTGCGCGTGGAGGTGCAAGACGAAGGTCCGGGCATTAGCGCAGAAGACAAAGCAAAACTTTTTGGTAAATTTGCTCGTCTGACCGCACAACCAACCGCCGGAGAGCATTCCACTGGCTTAGGGCTTTCGATTGTCAAACGCCTTGTCGAAGCGATGAATGGGCGCGTCTGGTGCGAAAGCAAGCTAGGCAAAGGCGCGACCTTTGTCGTAGAATTTCCTGTGGCGGTGGCGTAGAAACGTGAAGAAATTGCTATTTCTCATCAATTCATCCTATTATTTCATCGTTTATTCCTTCATGTACACCCGAATCCAACAGCGCATCAACACAAGCCTCGCAGTAATTCTCTTTTGCTCTTTTTTCCTTGCTTCGTGTAAAAAAGATGAGCAAAATGGTGCAGCGCAAAATACCACGCCGCAAAATACGTTCTCGCAGCAAAACCCGCAATCTGGCACAACAGCTACGATTCAGAACAATTCAATGGGAAAATACGAACAGAAAAACTCCCAAGAGCAAGTTGCTTTTTCTGTTGATGCCGAGAAAGTTGGTGCATTTGTCAATGATGCGGCACTCGGTGTTTCTTTCGCTCCGCCGCGTAATTACGTGCCTCTCGCTCCAAACTCTCTTGCGGCAAGTGATATTGCGATGAAATTTGCTGCCTACACGTCGCCACAATTCAGCATTCAGCCCGTCCACGCCTTTCGCGCACGAAACAGTATGCTGGTTTCGAGCATTCGCTTGAAAAATATTTCCTACGAGCAGTTCCTCAAAGACTACGAAAACCTCGTGCGGACGCGCTTTTCACCTGCCAACATCACCACGACGTTCTTTTTGAAGGGCGATATAAACATCGCGCAATTTTTCATTCAAGAGGCGGATAAAGGTCTTATTCGCGTGGTTTTTGCGGGCTTGAAGCCGAATGAAGCCGTACAGTTCGATTTTGCCATTGAGCGCCAAACAGCCAGCGACGATATGCAAGCGATAGAGCCTGCACTTGGCTCTATTACTCGTCTTGCACGGTAATTTTCCTTTGCAAATTCTCCCTTTTTCAGGTCATCACTGTGCAAAAATTCATCGTACAAAAATTCATTCGCCATATTCTGCTCGTGTGCTGCGCCGCAACATCAACGATGATGCTGCTTTCCAGTCAATGCTCGCGTGAAGATGAATCCATTCCCATGTTCGGACAATCTAAAGACCTTATCTTTTGGCATTTTCGGAGCGAACCCAAGCAGCGCGAGGCATTGCGAGCAATCGTAGCGCGGTTTGAGCAAGAACACGACTGTAAAGTAAAGCTCGTAGATTTAAGCTGGGGCGACGGCAAAACCAAGCTCATTGCGGCATTCAACTCGAACACCGCGCCCGACGTGCTGGAGCTAGGCTCAGACTGGGTTGCACAGTTCTCGCAGGGTGGCGTGTTGCTGAATTTATCGAAGTCGGGCTTGCATTTGAACAATTTTGCAGCATTTACCCACAAAACTGCCACATACCACGATAGTATTTTCGCGCTGCCTTGGACGGTGGATACGCGGGTGCTGTTTTACAACAAAAATTTGCTCAAACAAATTGGCATGGATGCTCCGCCGAAAACCGCACCAGAACTGCTTCGCGCGGCACGTGCTATTCATGTAATCGGTGATGAACAAGCTGCAAAAGGCGTGAGAGACCGCGTGTATGGCTTTGGCGCGAATGGCTCAGACGAGCATCGCTTGTACAAGCGCGTTTTGCCGATGTTTTGGAGCGCGGGCGGCGATGTGCTGGACGATAGCAGCCGTCCCGTCATCAACAGCCGCGCAAACATTGACGCGCTGCAAATGTACTGCGATTTGTCGCGGGTAGGCTTTATCGAAACCCAGCGCGAATTAGATAATCTCTTTGTTCGCGGCAAACTCGGTTTTTGGATTTCGGGTGCGTGGTTGCTGGATAAAATCAAGAAAGAATCTCCTTCATTGCCGTTTGGTGTGGCACTGATTCCAGCCTTTGGCGCGAAAAGCGCGTCGTTTGCGGGCGTGGAGTATGTTGCGGTGAATCGGAACACGCGCAATCCTTCATTGGCGCGGCGTTTGGCACTTTTTATCACAAGCGGCGATAATGCGCTGGCTCTTTTGAAGCAATTCCAAGATGCTGGCATTCCCGCCGATAAACGCTTCATGCGCGATGAATACGTGCTTTCTGCGCCGTACCGCAAAGTATTTGTGGAGCAGCTCGAAAGCTCGCACACTTCGCCGATACACCGCCACTGGCTTGATATTGAGCGGGTTGTGGAGGATGCGATTGTATCAGCATTGTACGGAATAAAGTCGCCAGAACAAGCTCTGAACAGTGCGCAGTGGTTTATCAATGACATTGTAACGCGCCCGTAAATGCGTACAGCGAGTATCTTGCGTTGGGTCGTCTAAAAATCGTATATTTGAATGAACCGTGCCACATTTGATGAAAGACACGACTTAAACAAAAAACGTACTATGCAATCATCTCAAACCCAAACACAAGATTATATGCGGCATTCAAGGCTTTTGCTCGCCAGCGTGATTCCTTGCCTTTTTCTTTGCGCCGCCTGTGCGATGATTGTGGTGAAAGAACCGACAAATACCCGCACCATTACTGAGCGCGACCAAGAGAGTCCGCAGGGTGTGGTGTTGCTGTTCAAAGCGGAAATTGACAGCAACAACGTCCAAGCAGCAATCAAAGTGATGGCAAGCGACGATGAACGCCCGCTTTTGGCGATTGAGAAATTGGATATGCAAGAAGAAATCGCGCGGCTTGGGCGCATCATTACCAAGCGCGACATTACCGCACAGCGCGTGGATACGCTCTCGCCCGTTCGCCAGCGCTTGCGCACGGAATTTGGGTATTTGAAAGAACTCACTTTTATGACGGTGCGCATTGATAGTTTGTGGTTTATTTCTAAAATTTCCGAGCGATAGAACTACCTTTCTTACCTTCCTTTGCCAAAGCAGTCTCGCAAAAACCGCATCAATTCTGAATATCTTCACTGATTTCCCTGCCTGATTTCCTCGCGTTCCTGTGCTATCATTATGAATTTCCATGCCATTATTGATGAAGGCGAATGAATTTTCGTTGATTATTTCCGAGACTCCTCGTATATTGCGGGTCTGCATAATTTATTAGAATGCACTGATATTTATGTAGTTTCCTCCTTTCAAAGCCGCATCAATCCTTGATTCGTTGGCATTGAACAATCTAAAAATTTGACATAAACCATTTCGTTTTGTTTGCACAACTTTCACTATTTGAAGGAGTAGAACCTTGAAAAAAGGATTACTTGGAAAATGGCTGATTATTATTCTCCCGCTCATCGCGGCTGGAATATTGCTGTTTCCGACGTTCCGCGCATCCCAGCTTGACAAACAGCGTCAAGAACTGGTCAATGCGAAGAACGAGACCGCTCTCGCTGCTTTCGACAAAGAAAACGGCGAAACACTGCGCAAGGCAAAAGACAGCCGCTTGAAGCTCGGCTTGGACTTGCAAGGTGGTATTTATGTAACGCTCGAAGTAGATGTGGTGCGCCTTTTGGAAGAATCGGCTATGCGTGAAGCAGTGGACGATATTTTCCTTGAAGTTATCGAAAAAACGCGCCAGCAAGTCGATGCTTCCGGCGATGATGACGTACTTGGAGCTTTTCTGAAAAACTTTGACGCAATCGCTCGCCCAAAAGGTCGTAAACTTTTCTCGTATTACGACACTGGCGATAACCGCGACCTCAGCGAAGATGCGATTGTAAAACGTCTTGAACGCAATATTAACGAAGCGATTGACCAAGCAATGGAAGTTGTTCGCCAGCGTATTGACAAATACGGTGTTGCTGAAACAACCATCCAAAAACAAGGTACACGCCGCATCGTTCTTGAGCTTCCAGGCGTAAACAATGAAGCAGAAGTACGCTCACTTCTCCAAACAACCGCTCGTCTTGAATTCAAACTTGTTCGCAATAACGTCCAGATTGTACGCGCTTTCTACGCTATTGACCAACTTTTGAAAAACAAAGGTGTTGCTCCGACAGCCTCTACAACAGGCACCGTTGCTAGCTCTGGTGCGACCGCACCCGCAACATCAACCGCGACCGTTGCAAGCAACAGCAAGGACACGACGAAAAAAGACCCCTACGCGGGCTTGACCGACGAGCAAAAACGTGCGAAATTCAAAAAAGATTATCCGTTTACCTCGCTTTTCGCAACGTTCTTTAATCCGCCAGAAGGCGCACAAAATCGCCAACCTGTGCCAGTGATTTACGAAAAGAACGAGTTCCCCGAAGGCGATTACACCTTCCAAATTGCGGACGAGCAAGTTGCGGAATTTGAGCAAATTATGGCGCGAAATGATGTTCGCCGCATCGTTGGCAATGAATATCAAGCACTCCTTTCTGCAAAACCCGAACCGTTCTACGAAAAGCAAGGCGTGAAGATTTACTACATCTACGGTGTGCTTGCAAAAGCTGAACTGACAGGTGATGTTATCTCTGACGCGCAAGCAACCTTCGATCCAACCAACAATACCCCAATGGTAATGATGGACATGAACGCCGACGGCGCAGCAACATGGGCGCGGGTAACGGGTGCGAATGTAAAAAAGCGCATTGCAGTTGTGTTGGACGACCGGGTTTATTCTGCACCAACGGTACAGAACAAAATCACAGGCGGACGCTCGCAAATCACAGGTAGCGCGAACATTGAAGAAGCACGTTTGTTGGAAATTATCTTGAAGGCAGGCGCACTCAAAGCTCCCGTGAAAATCGTGGAAGAGCGCGTTGTTGGTCCGTCGCTCGGCGAGGATTCTATTCGCAAAGGTATTCTTTCCAGCGTGATTTCTGCCTTGCTCGTTGTGCTGTTCATGATTATCTACTACGCAACGGCTGGCATTCTTGCGGACATCGCAGTAACGGTAAACATCATCATTATCATCGCAGTATTGGCGGCTTTCGCTGGTACGCTCACGCTTCCGGGCATCGCTGGTTTGATTTTGACCTTCGCTATGGCGGTGGACACGAACATCCTCGTTTTCGAGCGTATTCGTGAGGAATTGCGTCGCGGACGCTCACTCCGTGCGGCGGTAGATGAAGGCTTCAAACGCGCATTTAACGCGATTTTGGACTCAAACATTACCACTATGATTACGGGCGCGATTCTCTTCTATTTGGGAACAGGTCCAATTCGTGGTTTTGCCGTAACCCTGATGATTGGTATTATCGTTACGCTTTTTACTGGTATTACGCTCTCGAAAGTGTTCTTTGAGCTTATCCTTTCGCGTGGCGCAACTCATTTCAACCTTGGTCAGCCGGCTGAGGACAAAGCAACTGCGTAGCAGAAGACCCTCACCCCAACCCTCTCCCAGAGGGAGAGGGCTTTTGCGCGACTTCTACAAACCCTCTCCCTCTGGGAGAGGGTCGCTCGCAGAGCGGGGTGAGGGCATAAATACATTTCAAACTTGGAGAATTTATCATGCAATTTTTTCACGATACAAAAATTGACTTTATGAGCAAGCGTCGCTTGTTCTTCTTTATGTCAATCGCCATTAACATTATTGGTTTGCTCGTTGTCGCAATTAAGGGCTTGGATTACGGTATTGACTTTGTTGGCGGTACTGAAGTCGGCATTAAATTTAGCGGCGCGGCGGTGCAAACCGAGCAGGTTCGTAAGGTAATGGACGAAGCAAAATTCACGGGTTCGGAGATTAAATCCTACGGACGTAGCGATGAATTTTTGATTCGCTTGCCCAACGTTGTTGGAAAAGATTATACCTCGACCGCAATTTTGGAAACCCTCAAAAAATCATTTCCAAACTCGACACCAACACTCTTGAAGGTTGATAAAATCGGTCCCAAAGTAGGCGCGGAACTCCGCAGTAAAGCTATCTTGGCACTTGGTTTGTCGTTTCTTATGATTACGATTTATATTGCCTTCCGCTTTGAGTTCTTATACGGTTTGGGTGCGCTCGTCGCGCTTCTGCACGATGCCATTATCGCGTTTGTGATTTCAGTCATGGTTCACGATTTGGGCATTATTAACCTTGAAATAAATCAAAGTACACTCGCGGCAATGCTGACGGTAATTGGTTTCTCCGTTCACGACACGGTTATTATTTTCGACCGTATCCGCGAGAACCGCGAGAAGCTCAAAAATATGCCCTTCTTGGACATGATGAACCTCAGTATCAATGAGACCTTGAGCCGCACTATCAACACCGTACTTACGGCGGTCTTGGTACTTTTGGTGATTACCGTTTTCGGAGGCGCAGTGCTTCAAGGCTTTGCGTTTGTGATGTTGATTGGTTTTATCACGGGTGCGTATTCTTCGATTTACATTGCTACCTCCTTTGTAGGTTGGTACTTGGAATCGGTGAAGAAATACGACTTGCATAAAGAAACCTACGCAACGCTTACCGCGAAAGCAAAAGCAGCGTAATAGCATAAAGATTTTGAAAACACAGGTGAAGGGCTTACATTTGAATTCAGATGTAAGCCCTTTTTTTATGGCAAATTGGAAGCTAGCAATTATGGAAACGCTTTTTGAAACAGAATCCGCCACGATGGTGGCAGCCGAAGAGCCGCACGATGTGCTGAACGGCGCATCAACGCTGCCTCGCGTTACTTACGCCGAATACCGTGCGCTGGACATTGATGACAATTTTTTCTACGAACTTTTACAAGGAGAGCTTGTGAAAAAGGCTGCGCCCTCGCCCCTCCATCAACGCATTGTAAGAAAAACTCTGCTTGCATTGGAACAATTTCGCACTGCTCAGAACATTGGCGGTGAAGTGTTTATGTCTCCGATAGATGTTTTTCTGGATGATGAAAACGCTCCGCAGCCCGATGTTCTCTTTATCCGCGAAGAAAATAAGCAGATAATTACGCAGGATGGCATTGTTGGCGCGCCGGATATTGTTGTGGAAGTGGTTTCGCCGAGTTCGGTGGTGCGTGACCGTGTGCTGAAGATGAGATTATATGCGCAGTTTGGCGTTGCGGAGTATTGGATTATTGATGTAAACAATATCACGTTTGAAATCTATCGCAACGACGCAGGAACGTTTGAATTGGATAATTACGCCGTTGAAGCAGGAACGGTGCAATCGCGTGTGCTGCAAGGATTGGTGCTGGATGTAGCCACGCTCTTTGCATCGTAAGCAAATGTTTGGAATTGTATTACAATGGCAACAACAGCACTTGCCATGCCTCTTCTACGCGATTTTTTGACAACAGCAACTGCGCCACTTTGTGCGTCCGTTCTTGGAGCTTTTCGGGGCGTTGCTGTGCACCATGCAGTAAGGTATAGAGTGCGCCTAAGGGATTACCAGAGTTTAATTCCAACGAGAAATCTTCTGCTTGTTGTGCATGATTGTCGTAAGCAGGAAAGCTGCGGTCGCGCTTGGGGACTTGCTCCAACGAGGCGAGTTTTGCAAGGTCGTTGCCCGTTAAAATCGGACTTTTGCGAATCTGCTCTGGCAAGGAATCAATACCAATACCGACAACTTTTGGCTGTGCTAGCTCGAAAACCGCATCGCCGCTTGCTCGCGTGTACCACGACAGCCCCATACGCCCGACCAAGTCCATACGCTGCGGATCAATGTTGTCGCCGTCGAAAATAGAATTGCTGAGATGAAAACGCACCACGCGGCAAAGAGCCATATTGCCGCTTCTCTGCACTTCTGGCGCGAGATTTATCATCTGAACAAGTTTGCATTCCATCGAAAAAGGCGACTCATTCACGCTTGGCGGCTTCACATCAAGGCTTGTGCGCTTCGTAAACCCAGCTTTCACAAATTCATCCACACTTGGCGGATACACGCACGAACTCAAATTCGTTTGCTCAACCATGCCGTAGGTAACAACGCTAATCGTGCATTCGCCCGTTGCCATGAGGTTCGAGTAGGTGTCTTTGTTGGTGCCATCGGTTGCGCGATGTCCAGGACCAATCGCTACGACGGGCGGATTTGAACCAAAGGCATTGAAAAAGCTAAACGGAGAAAGATTTGCTCTGCCGTCGCGGTCGGTTGTGCCGACAAGTGCAATTGGACGAGGTGCAACACCAGAAAGTAAGATTTTGTGCAGTTCGCGGGGAGAAATGTCCTGCGGTTGGAATGTTTTCATTGAGTCTCGCCGTTGGAATGAAACAAAGTGATGTGAATGTTTTTTTACATACTCTGCGCAAAGATACGAGAATGTTTTTGTGATTCCATCGAACTTTTGTAAAATTGTCGGCTTTTAGTTCGATACGTCCGTGTGATACGTGTTCAACAACGATAGATATTCACCACATCTTTCCTCCATCCTAGATTTTACGCGCTATGCAAACAATTTGTCTTGTCGAAGACGACAAAATCACCCGCAAACTTTTCGTGATGCTCTTGGAACGCGCTGAATTTTCCGTCAAAGAGTTCGACGAAGGAGCGTCCGCGCTGGACTGGATACGCACAAATACGCCCGATGCTGTGCTTTCTAACATTGTTCTCTCTGGCGCAATCGGCGGCGTAGAGATATTGCACGAAGTTCGTGAGGTGCTGAAACGCCAAACACCCGTGCTTGCGCTCACCTCGTTTGTGCGGCGCGGCGACCGCGAAAAATACCTCGAAATGGGCTTCAACGATTGCGTTGCCAAGCCAATCGACCCACAGAGCTTTGGCAAAGATTTTAGAACAATGCTAGCGGCGGCGGTGAATTAGTCATTGGCTGCTTGGGTCTTAGTTACTTGGTCGGTAGTCATTCGTCAAGAATAACACCATGCCCTAAGGAATGCTCAAAAATTAAATGAATAAATTTCAAAAATATTAGTGGCACAGACATTCTTGTCTGTGAGTGTTAGTGCGGGTTTTAGGCGACAAACACAGACAAGAATGTCTGTGCCACTACTGACTTTTGCCACTTATTTTTGTTCAATCCTAAGTAACCAAGCCCCAAAAGAAGAAAGCGTCTGCCACTGCGGACTTCAGTTATCCCCGCATGAAAGCAGCAAAGTAATTTTTAAACTTAGTGATAACTGACCACTTCCAACCATACATAGGTACAACCATGATTATTGGCGTTCCCAAAGAAATTAAATCCTACGAAAACCGCGTAGGACTTGTTCCGGCAGGTGTTGAGGTATTGAAACAGCACGGTCATACAATTATTGTCGAAACAACCGCTGGAAACGGGAGTGGTTTCAGCGATGAAGCGTACATCAAAGCTGGAGCGGAAATTGGCAAAGATGCTGCCGACGTATATGGACGTGCGGAGATGATTGTCAAGGTCAAAGAGCCGATTAAACCTGAGTATGAACTTATCCGCGAAGGACAAATCCTCTTTACCTACTTCCACTTTGCTGCAGACCGCGAACTGACCGAAGCAATGGTCGAAAGCGAAAGCATTTGTATCGCTTACGAGACCGTACAACGCGCTGACGGCTCGTTGCCGCTTCTTATCCCGATGAGCGAGGTTGCAGGGCGCATGGCGGCTCACGAAGGCTCGAAATATCTGGAACGCGCAATGGGCGGACGCGGTATTCTCTTGGGCGGCGTTCCTGGCACACCGCCAGCGAATGTCCTCGTGCTTGGCGGTGGCATTGTCGGTACGAATGCAGCGAAAATTGCGGCGGGCTTGGGCGCACGGGTTTCGATTTTGGACACCAACTTGTACCGCTTGCGCTACTTGGATGATGTGATGCCGAAAAACGTTGTTACGCGGATGTCGAACCCAGCAACAGTGCGCGAAATTGCCTACGAAGCGGATTTGATTATCGGCGGCATCTTGATTCCGGGTGCGAAAGCTCCGAAGCTCATCACCCGCGAAATGCTCAAAAACATGAAAGAAGGCGCAGTAATGGTGGATGTGGCGATTGACCAAGGCGGTTGCTTTGAAACAAGCAAAGCCACTACGCACGAAAATCCGACCTACACCATCGACGGCGTATTGCACTATTGCGTAGCGAATATGCCAGGCGCAGTACCGCTTACGTCCACGCTCGCGCTCACCAACGCAACCTTCCCCTACACGCTCGAACTCGCCAACAAAGGCTACAAAAAAGCGATTGCGGACAACAAAGAATTGCGCTTGGGATTGAATATCATCGAAGGTACAATCACGTATCAAGCCGTTGCCGAAGCATTTGACTTGCCATCAGAAGATTCTCACAAATTTATCCCCTAACATTTTTTCATTATTGTCTTGTTTATGAAAACACTCACATCTCTCGCCCTCGTGGCAACAATGGCGTTTAGCACAAGTATTGGTGCCTCAGCACAAGAAGCAGTTTCTGGTAAAAAAGGCGCGGCAGCTCCCGCAGCAGCTTCAACGCAAGCAGGTGAGCCTACCGCAAGCGCAGGCAAAAAAGCTGGCGGCAGTCGGATTAGCGTCAGCAAAATCACACGCGGCACGGTCTTTAATCTCTACACTTTGAAGCGCGTCAATGCTGACGAAGCAGGCGCACTCGCCAACAAAGGTGCGCTCGCACTTCTGGTTGGTTCACGAGTTGTCTATGTTCTCAAAGCTGATGGCAGCTCGGCTGGCGACGATTTAGCACGCTTGGCAAGCGGCACCGTCGGTGTGGCAGGTAAAACCATGACCAGAAGCGGCGCAACCGTTATTCTCGCTGATGTTATCGAAACAGTGAAGTAAATTTACCTCGCACAAAAAATCTTCCCAAGCAAGTAGATAAGCACTTGCTTGGGATTTTTTTTGTCGTGTGCGAATCTTCTTCAAGAATCTTCTTCAAGTGGTATGATAATTTCTGTATTTTGAATCGGTCTCGTCATTTTTTCTATTTGTTCCGATTATGTCTAAACAGTTTCCACGCACTGTCTGCCGCAGTATTACTTGTGTTTCGCTTCTATTTGGCTTTTGGGGAATGTTTGTACAATCGCTCGTGGCGCAACAGAATACCCGCATTGCTCCCGCCGACCGTTTACTTTCTCAATACGCTTTTGAAAATTGGCAAATCAACGACGGTTTGCCACAAAACACCGTGCAGTCAATCGTCCGCACACGTGATGGATACTTGTGGCTGGGTACGGTAGAAGGCGCGGCACGGTTCGATGGCATTTCCTTTGAAGTATTCTCCAAAGAAACCGTTCCTTTACTCACCAACAACGATATTAACGTCGTTTTCGAGACAAAAAGCGGCACACTGTGGCTCGGTGCGGAAGATGGAAGTTTGTACGCAAAAGCAAGCACCAATGCGGCATGGAAGCGATACGACACAACCAATGGTTTGCCCGGCAATGCGATTTGGAAAATTTTTGAAGACCGCGCTGGAACACTGCTTATTTCCACGCTCGGCGGCGGCTTGGTGCGCTTTCAAAATGGCACATTTACTGCATTAACCAAGAAAAATGGTTTGCAAAGCAATGATATTTCCAAGTGCTTCGAGGATAGCGATGGAACGCTATGGTTCGGGACGTTTGGCGGCGGCGTTCACGTCCTGCAAAACGGGCGTATTGTCAAGGTATTCAAGCAAGAACAGGGCTTGCCAAGCAATTCTGTGTATGATATCCACCGCGACAACAACGGTACGCTCTGGGTAGGAACAGAGGGTGGTTTGGTCTTTTTGGAGAATGAGAAAAATGAAAAAAATGAGAAAAATCTAGCATTGGCGCGGTTTGTCCCCATTCAACACGAAACGCTCAAAAACAGCTTCATCTGGACGCTGCTTGGCGACAAACGCAGCGCAAACACGCTCTGGATAGGCACAGCAAAAGGCTTGTGGCGATACAATGAAACCACGCGCAGCATCACCGATTCCCTGTCCGCGCTTGGCGGCGAGCTTCCCAGCAACGACATCTACTCGCTTGCCTTCGACCACGAACACTCGCTTTGGTGCGGCACCGTTGGCGGCGGACTCTGCCGTTTGAAGGAAACAAAATTTATCGCCATTACCGCTAAACAGGGCTTGGCAACAGGTTTTGTCTGGTGTGGGGCGCAAGCAGCCAATGGTGAAATTTGGATTGGCACAAACAACGTCGGCTTGGTGGATATTCGCCGCAATCACGCCTTTCCAGTGGCAAATATCAATAAGCTCCTGAACGCGCAGAAAATCTACGGTCTGCACGTGGGACGCTCTGGAACGGTGTACATGGCAACGTGGGGAAGTGGCTTGATGACGAGTTCCGCCGATGGTCGCACGGTGCAGCGCATCACCAAACAAGACGGACTTGCGGCGGATAATCTCTGGACGGTGCTGGAGGACAGGCGTGGTGCGGTCTGGGTGGGAATGGGGTCGGGCGGTGTGCAGCGTTTTTCCAAAGAATTTTTTCAAAAAAAGAGTGCGAGAAAAGCATCAGCAACAAACCTTCTTCGCTCGTACACGAGTGCTGACGGGCTTTCTGGCATGACCGTGCGCCGTTTGGCAGAGGATGCGGCAGGGAAAATTTGGGTAGGAACGCTGAACGGTGTAAACGTCATTGACCCCGCTCGCGGAGATAGTATTGTTGCCACATTCAGCACCGCAAACGGCTTGCTGAGTAATTCCATTCGTTGCATCATGAACGACAACGACTCAGGCGGCGTGTGGATTGGTACGCCTGGAGGCTTGCACTATGTGAAAAATGGCGCGATTGCGACGATTACGAAGAAACAAGGCTTGTTTAATGACAATGTTTCCGCGATTTTGGACGACGGCGCAGGACGCTACTGGATGAGCTGCAATCACGGTATTTTTAGCGTGGAAAAGCGGGCGCTTCGCGCTGTGTTGGAAAAGCGGGCAGAGCGCGTAGAATCAACGGTGTACGGCGTGGACGATGGTTTGCCAAGCGCAGAATGTAACGCAGGTAATCCGGGCGCGTGGCACCTTGCTGATGGACGTATTGCCTTTGCAACAACGAAAGGCGTTGCGCTTATCAATCCACACCTTGTCGCACGAGATTCTGTGCCGCCTCCGGTGCTGATTGAGCAAATTCACGCCGACAGTATTTCCATTGCGCAAGAATTTTTGCAGGAAAATCAAGCGAAGGATAAGGCTGAAGTCCGCATCAACGCTCAAACAGCGCGATTACGTTTCCATTTTACTGCTCTTGGCTTGGCATTCCCGCAGCGAACCCGCTTCAAAGTGCGCTTAGAAGGCTACGATGCGGATTGGATTGATGTTGGTGCGCAACGCGAGGTTTCGTACACGAATTTGCCGCGTGGGAAGTCGTACCAGTTTCGTGTGATGGCGCGAAACCACGATGGCGTGTGGAGTCCCGTTCCAGCGAGTGCGGGTGTGTATTTGCAGCCATTTTTCTATGAAACGTGGTGGTTTTACGGAATATCTTTCTGTGCGAGTATTGGTGCGGGGTTTGGGGCATATCGCTTGCGAACACTTCAGCTTCAACGCCGTGCTGCCGAGCTTTCACGCCTAGTGCAAGAGCGCACAACCGAACTGCAAAGCACTAATGCGCTGTTGCGCACAGCAAACACGCACGTGCAAGACCAGATGCGGCTTGTGGAGCAGAAGTCGGAAGAAATTTCGACGGCAAATCTGCGTTTACAAAATTTTATTGCCGAATTAGAGCGCACCAACCGCGAATTGAAACAAGCGAATGAGTTCAAATCCACGATGCTTTCGATGGCTTCGCATGATTTAAAAAATCCGTTGTCTTCTATTCTCGCGCTCGTCGAAGTAACGATGGGGCGCACAGCAGATTCTGCCATTACCGAAATGCTCCAACTCGTTACGTCCTCTGCCGAGCGAATGCTGCAACTTATTATTGACCTGTTGGATACATCGGCACTAGAACTAGGACGCATGGACATTCGCAAAGTCATGATAAATGCAACGCCTGTTGTTGAGAATGTTGTGGAGCAGTATCGCACTCACGCCGAAAGAAAGGGTCAAAGTATTGTGTGGGAAAGCGATGTACAGTGCCTTCTGGAAGCTGATACCAAGCGTTTACGCCAAGTCGCGGATAATATCATTTCCAATGCGGTGAAATATTCGCCGAAAGGTGGTACAATTATCGTGCAGTTGAGAAATACGACCAATACTGAAGGGAATGCGGAAGTGATGTTCTCGGTGCAGGATAGCGGACAGGGCTTCAGCAAAGCCGACCAAGAGCAGATGTTTGGGTATTTCAAACGACTTTCTGCCCGCCCAACTGGTGGCGAAAGCTCGTCTGGCATGGGCTTGGCAATCGTGAAGCAAATTGTTGATTTGCACAACGGAACGATTGATGTAAAAACGGAATTTGGCGTAGGCTCTACCTTTCTCTTACGCTTTCCGAGTTTGAATGCAGCAGAAATTCAGGAAGAAACCGAACGCATTCAGAACAACGGAACGCAACCTCTGGAGCGAGTTTGGTATGACATGGCACAAGTACTTTTGTCATTACCACAACACCAACGCACACCGCTTTTTGAAGCACTGACGAACAATGATTTTCACCTGCTCGCCGAACTCGCTGGATATCACGAAACACACGACGAAACCGAAGGAATGGTGATGATTGCGATTCAATCATTTGCCGAAAATAACGATGAAGCGGCATTGGGTCACATAAAAGCAGCGTTGATAGCACTAGCAAAATAATCTTACTTTTCTCATTTTTTCTTCGTCAATATGCGCCATGTTTTTATCGTCGAACCAATGCGCACACCCATCGGCAAATATGGCGGCGCACTTGCCGCACATCGCCCCGATGACCTTGCTGCACACGTGATTTCATCGCTTGTACAGCGTACAGCGATTCCAGCAGAATGTATTGATGATGTGCTGTTGGGCTGCTCGAATCAAGCGGGCGAGGACAATCGCAATATTGCGCGAATGGCGTTATTACTGGCGGGACTGCCAGAGAGCGTACCAGGAATGACGCTCAATCGTCTGTGCGCATCTTCCTTGGAGGCAGTGATTGTGGGCGCACGGGCAATTCAAACAGGAGATGCCGAATGCGTGATTGCTGGCGGCGTAGAGTCCATGAGCCGCGCACCCTTTGTGATGCCCAAAAATGCAAGCGGCAAAGCGCAGTTTGGCAATCTCACCGCCTTTGATACTGCGCTGGGTTGGCGATTCCCCAATGAGCGCATGAAAGCTCGCTTTCCGCTCGAAGCAATGGGCGAAACCGCAGAAAACCTTGCCGAGCAATATAGCATTTCTCGCACAGAGCAAGATAAGTTTGCGCTGCGTTCGCATGAGCGAGCCGTTCAAGCACAAAAAGCGGGAATATTTGCCGAAGAAATCATTCCTGTTCCCGCAAACGCAGCATGGACACAGCCTTCCGCGCTTCATCTGATTGAGCATGACGAGCAGCCCCGTGCTGATGGGACTTTAGAAGCTCTTGCCAAGCTCAAACCCGCATTCCGACAGGGCGGAACAGTCAGCGCAGGCAATGCGTCCTCGCTCAATGACGGTGCGGCGGCAATGCTGCTGGCAAGCGAAGAAGCAGTAAAAAAATATAGTTTGAAGCCGCTTGCCCGCTTCGTTTCAGGCGCGGCAGCGGGAGTGAATCCGCGCACAATGGGCATTGGTCCTGTCGAAGCAATACCAAAAGCCTTGCACCGTGCTGCTTTGAGCATGGCAGATATTGGCTGTACGGAAATCAACGAGGCATTTGCAGCGCAGGTGATAGCCTGTTTTCGAGGACTACATGAGCGTGGACATCGCATCAACACTGAGCGCGTGAATATCAATGGCGGTGCAATCGCGTTGGGGCATCCGCTCGGCATGAGCGGCGCGCGCCTCGTCGGAACGCTCGTGCGCTCGCTCCACCGCGAGCAAGAGCAATACGGCATTGCCTCGTTGTGCGTGGGTGTTGGGCAAGGCGTGGCGGCTGTCTTTGAGCGGGTGTGAGCAATACATTGAGAAAAAATATGCTGGATTAAAAGTCCAAATGCCCACCAAAATCCAGAGCTTGAAAGGCTGAAGGCGTGATATTTGCTTGCTGAAGAGCTTTTTGTAATTCTTGCAATGGCTCATGTTCGCCATCGTCGGCAAGAGGAAACGTGCCAAAATGAATACCGATACTCTGCCGCGAATGCACGTCCTGATGCACCTTCACGGCTTCGTCGGGCGCGATATGCACAGGCGACATAAACCAGCGCGGACGAAACGCACCAATCGGAATAAGCGCAAGCGTGATATTGTGAAAGCGTTCGCCAATTTTTTTGAAATGCCCACCGTAGCCCGAATCGCCCGCAAAGTAGATTTCATCGGCAGTTTGAAGGTTTTTTGCCACAAAGCCGCACCAGAGCGTTCCTGCGCGGTCGCTCACGCCGCGTCCCGAAAAATGCTGCGCTGGAACGCAGGTAATTTCAAGTTTTGCGGGAGCATTTGCAGAAGAATCGCTTTGGGACGTGCTGGTGTGTGTGCTGGAATGCGTGTAAGTATGCGCTTGCCACCAATCCATCTCAATAATTGTGCAACGGATTCCTTCTTGCTCCAAAAATGCTTTTATGCCAAGCGGCACGACAATCACAGGTTTGAAGCGGTCTGCAAGGCGTTTCATGGTGGAAATATCCAAGTGGTCGTAGTGATTGTGCGACAGCAGAATCACATCAATCGGCGGCAGGTCTGATTCCTTCACGCCCGCCGGACGCACTCGCTTGGGTCCGATGCGGTCGAATACGCCGACGTAGTCCGACCAAACTGGGTCGGTGAGAATATTGATGCCGCCAGTTTGGATAAGTGCGGTAGAATGATTGATGAACGTAACGCGATTTTTTACAGCATTGAGACGTATTTCGGGTTTGCTTGTAGCAGTATTCACGCGCTCTGCTTGCCACTCGCCGCGCTCGGCGGTCATTTGCCAGCGAATCAGGTCGCCAATGCCCGTTTCTTTCGGGTGTTCGGGATTAAAAAAGCGTTCGCCATCGAAGTGGTCGCTTTTCGGACCTGTGTAGCGCGGCGCAGCAATAACGAAGCGTTCAAGCAGCATTCCAGTAAAAATCATAACAAATATTCCTCCAAAGAGCCATGCAAGCATAGTATGTGTGCGATGAGAGTAGAGAAAATCGTCGGTTGAGAGCAGAAGATACGGAAAAATATGATAGCAGAGATGCAAACAAAAAAGCCGCTTCCAATCAAGATTTAAAGCGGCTTTTGTTTTTCACAGCTCTTTTGCTTTTCGCTGTTTTTCCAAAATATCTTCAATGCGAACTCGGAGGCTTTTCATTATCCGAAAAATATCGAAAATCTCTTTATTTGCGCAGGAATAATCCTGACTAATGGCGTATTTCTTGCCGTACAGCACCATAAAGTACCACGTGCGCCCAATCACATAACAGCCATACACGGGATGTTTGCTTGCGTTGAGGTGCTGAGCGGCAAGCATAGCAATGAGAGCTTGTCCTGTTGGGTCGCCGTTAGGGTCTGTGCCACGCTTGTACTCGGCAAGCACGAAAAACGGTTGTTTCGGGTTGCGAAATCCACCAGCAATGAGTCCATCTACTTTACCAGAAACCTCGTATTCACCGAGTGTTGCAGCCATATCACGTTCCAAAAAATACGAGAACTGCTGCGTCGAAATATCGGAAAAAACAATGAGTGGGCTAATAAATTTATTTGCCAACTCTGTTTCGTTCCAATGGTCGCCACCGAGTAAAAACTGTGCTTGTAACTTCGATAAATACTTCGTTTCAAACGCATCGGCTTGGCAGGAAAACGAAACAAGCTCATCCAATTCGTCAAGTTGAAAAACCTGCTCCACCCCGAAAGCCTCTTCAATGCTATCAAGCGTCCATTCACGGAAATTTTTGCTTATCATATTGGTGCTGGAAAAATATGTGCAAAAAAAGTTTCTGCGCTTCTAAATTAGCGAAAACCGCATCAATACTCAAACGCAGCACTTATTTCTTTGCCTGCGCAGGTGTTTGTTCCTTCGGTTTGTCCTCGCGGTAGAAGATTTTATTCACGATTTTCCAGCCGTCGCTGGTTTTGAGCATATTCATAAAATCAACAAACGTATGCGTTTCGTACACGAGTTCAAGCCGCGCTGTTGCTGCATTTCCATAAAGCTGGATGTTGGTAATGCGGCAGGTACGATTGAGCTTTTCACCCGGCTTCATCCCACCAACAAAATCTTTCAACGACAAGATCTTGACCGTATCCTTGTGCATAAATATCATTTGCCCGTCGGTCATAAATGCTTTGGCAAAGGTGGCAGAATCTCGGTTTGTACCGCCTTCGATGTAGTAACTCAGCGTTTTGGTAATAGCGGCATACTCATCGCTGGAGTGCTGGGCAAGAGCGATATTTGCCGAGAAGCAAGCAATGATGAGGCTTGCGAGAGCTACGATTTTTTTCATGGTTTTGGGAAAAGGATTAAAAAAAGTAAAACAAGAGTTGTTGTTGTCTGTCAGTGCAAAATAAACAAGCCGCTTTTGCTCAAGGAACAAAGCGGCTTCTGTGTGTTTGCACTTTTCAAATTTACCACGTCAGTTTACAGCTTACAGCTTAATGCTCAAACCAACACGACCACCTGCGCCATTTATCCCACCACCCAAGCGTAGTGTTATGCCAAATTTATCCGTAAAGAAATATCGTCCGCCAATATGCCCGCTCCAATCAATGGGAATATAATTACTGGTATTGCCGAACCAGTTGTAGTAATAAATACCGAGACCAAGATACAGGTCAAGATTTTTTGGCGGAAACGTGCCAAAGTCAAAGTGGTAGTTTGCTTCTGGACCAATGCTGAATGCCGTACCACCCGACCAAAACGCTAGAGATGCCGAGCCACCAACACCAATATAGCCAGGTCCCACTTTATCCGTAATGCCATATTCATATGTTACAAAAGGAGAGAGAGCATAACCAAGTCCCAAACCAACATCAAGAATGCTCGACCCTTTTTTCATCACTTGTGCATGGCTTGTTTGCACAACAGCACTGCTCAAAAGAACCCCCAGTGCGACAACAGCGAAAAATGTACGCATACTACGCATAAAAACCTCACCCAAAAAAATGAGAAATAAAAAGAAACGTGATTTTGAGAGGGGGAACTTACGAAAGTTTTTCTAACATACAAGCCAATTCCTACGACCCACTACAAAATTTATGCTCTGTGTTGTTATACCGTTTCGATTGTAAAATGAATACTTTCAATTCTCCGAAACAAGGCAGCATGCTGCCTTGCTCAAATCAAAGTATTCAAAATACAGTCAAAACGGTATTATAGCTTTGCCAGATGGCGGAAGAGAAAAGAAAACCCAGCAATCGCAAACAACGATTCTGCCTGAGAATCAAGCATTGGAGAGCCGTGTACGGTTTTACCTTGCAGGAAATGTTTTGGATGAGTAATTTCACCGTCAATGTATTGCCAACGGTTACCAATTTTGACAGCGCACAAACAAACAACGGTTGTCTTCCTTCTGCGTTTTTGAATAATTACAAAAGTCTCTCAAAGCAGCTTTTATGGATATTTTTACACATTCTCGCTATTCTAAGATTCAGGTACTCTCGACCACCGAACACGCTCATTTGCTTCGTGCATTCGATGATGAGCGTCAGGAGCAAGTAATGGTGCGGGTTTTTCGCACCTCGCGCGAGGCAGAGCAATCCTACATTCTTACCGAAATTGCCTCTGTTGCCAAAATTGCTGCTCCGCAAGTAGCTTCCATACTGGATATGGGGCTAACGCTGCACAACGAGCCATTTATGGTCTTCGAGCAGATTCCTCATATTCCCATCGAAAACGTTCCTTCCAAGCAGTTTCATTCGCCAGAATTTTTTGCGAGCGTGGCGGTGTCTGCCTTGCAAGCTCTTATACCATTGCACAAAAACTACCGCGCTCTCACCTGCTGTACGCCCCAATCCTTGCGCTTGGAAGATATTACCTCCAGCAATGTGCGCATGAGCTTGGAAACATGGGAGCCACCCTACAATGCCGCCGTGATACGGGCTTTCTACGGCTCACACAACTGCTATGCCGCGCCAGAGCTTAACTTTGACGTAGTGCTGGACGCTCGCGCGGATTTATACTCGCTTGGTGTGGTGCTGTATGAAGCCCTGACCAGAAAATCCTTTACCGACCTCGCTTTGGTAGATTCGCCCGGCATGGTTGCGCATTTGGTGGTGAAAAATATCCACGCCCACGCACCACATCTGCCAGATATTCTTATCCAATGGCTCTGCGGCTTGCTTGAGCGCGAACGCTCGCTGCGCTTTTTCTCGGCAAAAGAAGCATTAGAATATCTTGTGGAAAACGGACAAGCCAGTAATGACGCACTCTCGGTGGATGATGACGCTCTCGAATCCACACCAATTCACTTTGCACCCGCCGCCGCAATCGGCTTAGAGCCTGCCTTTGCGGCAGTGGTGAACGTGCAATCGCCCTATTCCGAATCAGCAGTGCTGGAAATATCGGGCGAGCCAGGCGTGGGCAAGACGTTTTTGCTCTCGACGCTCTTGCAATCGCGCTTGCAATCTACCTCGCTTTTGCGCCAACGCATTGAATACATTCGCCCCCACGATGCCGCTAATCTTGCCGACCGCATCTGCCATGCCTTGGAGCATCAAGAACCAACGCTGTTCCTTGTCGATGATGCCGAGCAGATTCCAGAACGCATTCGGCAATCTGCAAAAGAAGCACTGGCACGAGAAGGAACGCTGCTGATTGGTGTGCGCGTTGTCGCAACGCATCGCTCGCAGCTTCCGCTCTTGGCAATCAAGCCGACAACAATTACGCTCTCGCACCTTGCGCCCTCGCATTTGCCGCTCTTCTGCGCAGAAATACTAGGGCGGTGCGTGTTCACAGCAGATTTTATCCGATATTTGTATTCCATGAGCAAAGGGCATCCGCTCCTGCTCGAAACTGCCTTGCGACGTATGGTGCGAAACGGCATCATTACACGGCACAACCGCATTTGGACCGACACAATCACTGCTTTTTCCGAACCCAAAAGCGATGCCCCGCAAACACTGCTTCAAATCGTTATTGAATCCTTACGCATTCTACCAGAAGAGTTTTTAACGACGCTTGCCGCGCTGGTAGCTCTCGGCAAGGCTGGTGTGCAAAGCGTTTCGCTTCATACACTTGCAGAGCTGCTAGATTCCTCCACCTACGCAACAATGCGTATCGTCTTGCCCTTGTCGTTTGAGGGAATTGTCAAGGTTCGCGCTTCATATGTGGAATTTGCACACGACATTATGCTGGAAGCCGCCATGAATGCCTGTTCCGAAGCCAGCGTCCAAGCTCTCTTGCTCAAATGGCGGCTTGCAAAAAATAACGACGAACCCGCACCGCAATCACAAAGCGTTCCAGCAGATACAATGCTGCACCACCCAGCGCAACAGGCTTCCGAAAATGCTCACGCGGAGAATGCTCAACACCCAGCGCAGACCGCACACGAGCCTACAATGACAATACGCCCTTCGTCAGGGAGCAATCACGCAGAAAGAAGCGCAGAAAAAAGCGCAAAGAGAAGCGTAGAGCATCCGAGCGCGGTATTTTTTGAGGAAACAAGCATTGATGCGCCTTCGGCACTGATTTTACATGGAGCTTCTCGCTCTGTGCAGATTCTTCGTCGCAATGTAGAAATTGCCGCTTCGCACCAGCATTTATCCTGCTTGATTGAAGGCACCTTTGGGGCGCAAAAAGAAGAATTAGCATTTCTCATTCACAGTGCAAGCGAGCGGCGCACCGCACCATTTCACGTAGTTTCGTGTGCAGATTTTCACGATAACGAACTGGAAACGTATCTTTTTGGACAGGGTGGAAGTCCAGCCAGCGCATCTTCTTTCGGTGTTCCGACACTTGGGCTGGAGGGCTTGCTGCACGCATCGCAAGGCGGAACGGTCTTTATTGATGAAATTATTGACGCACCAAAACACCTGCAAACCCGCTTAGGACGGCTTATCCAGACGCTTCAAAAACAACGCACCAGAAACTATACGGGCTACGTGGCAAAATCGCTCCAATCGCAAGAAGTACTGCCAGATGTGCGGGTGATTGTTGGTTTTACGATTCAGAACGGACAAAAATCAGAAACTGCGCTCAGGCAAAATCTCTTGCAGCCAGAATTATTTTTTGCCGTGAGCAGTGTGCGCGTATCGGTGCCGCTTCTGAGCGAACGCACGGAAGATATTCCGCTCTTGGCGCAAGAATTTACCAAAGCGATTGCCCGTGAATACGGCATCGCACCTGAGCTTGCACATATTCCGCCCGAACTCTGGCGAAGCCTGATGAGCCGCAAAGAATGGCTCGGCGATATGAGCGAATTAGAAGCAATGATGCGCCGTCTCGCGCTCATGCTGGATGCCGGACAAGAAAGTATTCAGGATATGTTTCTGGAATTTACTGCGCAGCCTGCGTCCGCGAACGTGTACGCTTTGCCGCAGACGCAATCCTTTCCGCAGCAATCCTTTCCGCGACAATCTTCGCACCAGAATTTCCCTCGCGCAGTAAGCAAACATGCGGGTTTGCAGGAAGAATTACATCAAATCGCATCGGACGGGCTGCTTTCGATTGACGACGCACAAAAAGAGCATATTCTACGCGCCCTTGAGCGCACAGGCGGCAACAAAACCAAAGCCGCAGAAATGCTCCGCATCAAGCGTACAACCTTGCTTGCACGGATGAAAAAGTTTGGGTTGATGCCGTGAAATCGGAACGGCTAACAACGACGTGAGAGCCTCAAAAAGAATTGAGACCCTCACCTGAAGTGCGCAGACAAAAGTGTTTACGCTACCAAATAGAAAAATGGAGACTTTTTAATCTCTATCCGTCAGAATCTCCACAATCCGAGCATTCGAGAGACCATCAGCCTTGAGCTTTTGAATGGTGGAAAGACGCACACCGCGCACACCAAGCTCGGCAATGTCGCCAGTGGAAAGTCCGAGTGCTTTCATTTCCTTTGCAAGCTCAGGTTTAATGCCGCGTACAGCCAATTCTGCAATGTCATCGGTGCGGAAGCCAGCTTTTGCATATTCCTTCGCCGTCTCAGGTCTAATGCCGCGTACAGCCAATTCCTCAATGTCATCCCTGCGGAAACCTGCTTCTTGGTATTCTTTCGCCGTGCTAGGTTTTATACCGCGTACAGCCAATTCTAGTATGTCATCTACGCGGAAGCCGAGTGCTTTGTATTCTTTCGCCGTTTCCGCTTTTATGCCGCGCACACCGAGTTCTTCAATGTCGTCGCTTGAGAAGCCCAGTGCTTTCATTTGCTTCACATATTCAGGTTTGATGCCGCGTCTGCCGAAATCAGACGTTTCCTCGCGCGAAAAACCTGCATCGCGGAAGGAGCTGATATGCTCAAGGTTCAAGCCGCGTACACCAAACTCACGAATCTCATCGGCAGAAAAACCTTTTACCCGCATTTTCTTTACAAAGTCAGGTTTGATGCCGAGTATAGCAAATTCTTTGATGTCGTCTGTGCGCAAGCCAGCGTCCTTAAAAGCACGTACCGTCTCAGGTTTGATACCAAGTACACCGATTTCTTTGATGTCGCTCACCTTGTAGCCAAGCGATTTCATTTGCTTGATGTACTCAACGCGAATGCCCAACACGCCGTATTCCTTGATGTCGTCCACGGGAACGCCCGCGTCTTTGTATTCCTTCACCATCTGAGGTTTGATGCCGAGTACGCCAAGTTCTTTAATCTCGTCAATTTTGTAGCCGAGCGATTTCATTTCCTTGATGTACTCAACGCGGATGCCCAACACGCCGTATTCTTTGATGTCGTCCACTGGTACGCCAGCGTCTTTGTATTCTTTTACCATCTCAGGTTTAATGCCAAGTACGCCGATTTCTTTGATGTCCTCGACTTTGTAGCCGAGCGATTTCATGTTGTTCACGTATTCAGGTCGGATGCCAAGTACGCCGTATTCTTTGATTTCATCAATGGGAACGCCAGCATCTTTCAATTCTTTCACTTTGTCGGGACGAATGCCGAGTGCGCCATATTCCTTGATTTCTTCGGTTTTTACGCCGAATTTTTTCATCTCTTCAACGTAGTCTGCTTTGATGCCGAGTACGCCCAATTCCTTGATGTCATCAAGGCTGTAGCCATATTGCTTCATTTCCTTGATGTACTCATTGTTAATGCCCAACACGCCATATTCCTTGATTTCCTCGCCGTTCAAGCCATTTTGACGCGCTTCTTTCACAAACTCAGGTTTGATGCCGAGTACAGCAATTTCAACTGCTTCTTCGGTGCTGAGTTTCAAGCCCGACAACTCGCGCAGCAATGCCATATTCACGTCCGTAACGGCGAGCGTAACAAGATCTTTTTCTTGCACATCGCTGAAACCCAAGCCTTTCATCTGCTCGACAAATTTGGTGTTTGCTTGGAACTCATATGTGCCGCCACCCGCACCACTATTGGTCTCGCCCGTAAAAACAAACGTGCCAGATTCTTTCACTAAACGAAACTGCACATCACCCGAAGCAGTGCGTATTTGTGCGGTGTTCAAGCCTTGCACTTCGTTGTACTGCAAACCTGTGTACATGGTGCCGTTGTAGCGATTTTTGCCACGCTTATTTTTGAAAAGAATGAGCGTGATTGATTTTTCCTTGAACTTCGCTTCCCAAAAGCCTTCAATGCCGATGTTTCCTTCGTCCCAGTAATTGTTCCAGCTCGCCGAGCGAGAATTTGTGCGATTTGAGTCCGACATCGCAAATGGTGTAAGGGGCGAGAGCGGCGAAACAGGCGCAAGCGGCGCGAGTGGCGGTAAGAGCTTGGAAGCCAGTCCCGATGCGGTTTTGCGAGCATTCTCCATAATCGGCTCCATGACGGGCTTTACCATTGGTTGCAGTGCGGGGCTGGCTGTCAGCGAGAGGGCGAAAATGCAGGTAATGACGAGGTATGCAGCCAGATATTCGATTGAAAAAGAGCGTTCTGGCTGCTTGCCCAAAAGACGCTTCACGCGCCCCAGCAAATGCCCGTCGGTGGCAGCAACGGAGGCGGTGCCGAAGGCGGATTCGTGTCCAGCGAAATTGCGTTCTTCCAAAATTGCCAATGCTGAAGCGAGTGCGCGGGAATCGCCGCAGACCTGCGCTGCCAAGTCATCGGAGGCGTGTTCGCGCTCTTCGCGCATGACGGACGACATCCACCAGACGGCAGGATGATAAAACAGCAAGGTTTCGATAGCTGCTTGCACAAGGCTGAGAAGGTAGTCTTTGCGCCATACATGGGCGAGTTCGTGTGCCAAAATTGCTTCGATGTGCTGCGATTGCAGCCCCGTCAGAAAGCCCATCGGAACAAGAATGACGGGCTTCAAGAAGCCAACAACCATCGGCACATTTGCCAAGCCTGATTCCAGAAGCTGCGGAACGTGCCGCGAGCCGAGTTTATGCGCCAGTTCGTACACGCGGTCTTGCCACTCGCGGCTTGCGGGAAAGGCGCGGTAGGTCTTCATGCGCTGCGCATAGGCAATGCCGCCCATAAGGCGCATCGCAAAGGCAATCATGCCCACAAACCAGAGCAGCACAAGCGTTGGGAGATATTGCTGAATGCGTTCCATAAGCGCGAGTTGTGGCGTGAGTTTCACGGGCGAAAGTTGGAGCAATTCAAACGCGCGACGCTTCGAGGCGGATATGAGCAGATTTTCATTCAAGGCGTTATTTCGTGCGCTTTGGAGGGCGTGAAGTTTTGTTTGTGCGGCTTGTTCCAAATCTTCTTTGCTGACGGTTTTGGTGGAGGAAATATTGGCAATTTTTCCCGCATCAATATCGTTCACAAGGTCAGATTTCATCGCGCTTGCAAAGCTGTTTTCTGCTTGCAGAGCGTCTGCGTTGCCAGTTGTTTCCAAACGCTCTTCTGCCGTGAAGAGCGCATTACTGCTGATGTTTGGCTCATAGAGAAGCGCGAAAGTAAGAGCAACAAGCACAAAGGTAGCAATGATGCCGCTTGCAGCAACGGTGTAGCGCGTTTGTGCGCTGGCGCGGCGCAGAACGATGAGAAACACGCCGACAATAAATGCCACAAATGTTGCTTGCCACAAGGAATGAAGCAGTGTCCAGCCGAGTGCTTCGGAGAGTTCTACGGGAAGGAATGTTGTGAAGGAGTTCATAGTTGTTCCTTGAAAAATGCGTTGAGTTAGGGTTATTTGCTTGATTTCTTGCGGGTGCTGGGCGTATGTGCGGCTGTTTCTTCTGCGGTTCGATTGGCATTATTTTCCAGTTCTTCGTCTAGCAGAGCGCGTATTTGCTGGAGTTCGGAGGTAGAAGTTTTACCAGAGCCGAGTGCTTGCAAGACCAATTTCATTGCCGAACCGCGAAAGACGGAATCCATGAGTTTGCTCACGAAGGCTTGCTGTACCTCGTCTTCACGCACCTCTGCCGTATAGATGTGCGTTCTGTTCGATTCATCCCGCGAGAGCAAGCCCTTTTCTGCCATGATTTGCATAATTTTCAAGGTGGTTGTGTAGCCAATCGTGTCGTCGTTGTCCTTATTCAGAGCGTCGTTGATGGTGCGGACGGTTGCTGCGCCGTTTTGCCAGAGAACTTGTAAAATCTCAAGTTCTGCGTCGGTGGGTTTGTATTTCATTGTTTTCTCCATTGAAATTGTTTGACGGGTTGTTATACGAAGCATTTCGTATAATTTACGAAAGAGTTCGTAGAATGTTGCATTTTTTATTGATGTGGTGAAAAAAGCTGGGTGCGTGGCACGGAAGTATTTGGAATAGCTTGCTCAGATATTTTTTTTACCAACTCTTCATCAACAAAAAATTCAGAAGCGTGTAAAATTGGGAATTGTTTTGTAAATTAAGATGTTTACACGATACACCACCGCAGCGAAAAGCACACAGACACAGCATGATGCCTCGCTGTAAGAAGGTTTGAAAAAGATTTTGGCAGGGCACTGAATTAGAGTAACTGAGATTTTTGCGAGCTTTTTTAGGAACGATCTATGAATAACGGTACTGCAAATGGTATTGCCTTACACATACCCTCGACGATGCCGCGCGAGCGGTCGTTCTTCCTGCACCCGCATGAAGGACGGAATAATGACCATCTGGCCTCCTCACCACACCTTGCTTTTGTGGAAACACCTCCCATCGAAAACGCTGCACAGCACTTTCAGCACCAGTACACAATCTACAGGGACAGCGTTGAAGCAATGCTGTCGAGCCTCGTAGATAAGCCTGTTCCAGCGTCGCTTTACGACCCAATGCGCTATATTCTGGGCATTGGCGGAAAGCGTGTGCGCCCTGTGCTGGCGATGATTGCGGCAGCAGCCGTCGGCGGAAACCCGCATGATGCCTTGTTTGGCGGCATTGCGGTTGAAATTTTGCACAATTTTACGCTCATCCACGACGACATCATGGATGCTGCCCCAACGCGGCGCAATATGCAGACCGTCCACGTGAAATGGAACGAAAGCGCAGCAATTCTTTCGGGCGACGGGATGATGGCGGTTGCGTATCAAGTAATGATGCGTTCTGCCAATCTTTCGCGCCTCCGAGAGCTTGTTGATGCAATGAACACAGGCATTCTCGAAGTGTGCGAAGGACAAGCATATGACTTGGAGTTTCAAGACCGCTCATATGTTGCGCTTGATGAATACTTTATGATGATTGAAAAGAAAACAGCGAAAATGCTTGAGCTATCGGTGCGGGCAGGTGGAATTTTAGGCAATGGCTCGCAGGCACATATTGATGCACTTGCCAAGTACGCACTGGCTATCGGTATTGCCTTTCAAGTGCAGGACGACTTGCTGGATATTTCCGCAACAGATGCAGCCAAACTCGGCAAAACTATTGGTGGCGATATTATTGAAGGCAAAAAAACGTATTTGATTGCTCGCGCTCTCGAAAAACGCCCGACCTTCAATGACCGCGACCAAGCCTTGCTTGATGAGTTTATCCGCAATCACGGGCTACCCGAAGAGCGTGTGCCAGAGATGCAGGACGTATTCGAGAGAAACGGCATTTTTGCATCGGCAAAAAATGAAGTCGAGCGTCTCACCAGCGATGCACACAAGGCACTTTCCGTTCTTCCCGATAATGCAGGACGCAGTATGCTTCATCAGTTTGCGCTCATGCTCTTGGAACGCAGCCACTAAAAAGAAGAAGTACAGTATTGTACGTTGTTTTATTGTTGTTTTACTGAAGATATTATGACCGAGCACGTTGTTACGATAAAAAATAAAGCTGGCTTGCATACTCGTCCGGCGGCAATGATTGTCAAAATCACCTCGAAATTTCGGTCTGAAATTTTTCTTTCACGCGAAGGATTTCGGGTCAATGCAAAAAGTATTATTGGCGTAATGACGCTTGCCGCCGAGCAAAATTCACAACTGACCATTGAGCTTGACGGACCAGACGAAGAGCAAGCCTTGAAAGAAATGCTCGAATTTTTTGAAGCTGGATTTGGCGAAGCATAAAGCCCAGCACCAATACTTTTTTCGCGCCCGCATCACTCTCCAAGAAGCAGTGATGCGGGTTTTGAGTTTTATTGCGGGCGGAGAAGATGTGCCAATCGTTTCTTTGGAAGCACCATTTGCCGATGAGTAAAAGATGAGTAAAAAATGAGTAAAATTCACCGCAGCTACACAATATGCTGCAACAAATCGGGACGGTCGTTCAGGTATTCGTAGGTGATATTGCGAGCGTTCATGCGCTCTATCAGAGCATCAAAATCGTTGCGGTCTTGCAATTCCAGTCCCACAACGGCGGGACCTCGCTCGCGTGCTGTTTTCTTGGAATATTGGAAATAGGTAATATCATCGGTCGGACCAAGCACTTCCGATAAAAACTCACGCAGCGCCCCAGCGCGTTGTGGAAAACGCACAATAAAGTAGTGTTTCAGCCCTTCGTAGAGCATAGAGCGTTCCTTGATTTCTTCGGTGCGCGTGATGTCGTTGTTGCTGCCGCTCACCACGCACACAACCGTTTTGCCGCGTATTTCCTCGCGGAACTGCTCCATAACCGCAATCGCCAACGCTCCTGCTGGCTCGACCACAATCGCATCTTCATTGTACAAGCGCAAAATCCGCGTACAAATTTGTCCTTCCGCTACCGTAACAACGCCGTCCAAAAGCTCTTTGCAAATGCTAAAGGTGAGGTCGCCGACGCGCTTGACAGCAGCACCATCCACGAATTTATCAATCTTCTCCAACGCAGTATTTACGCCCTTCTCAAGCGAGAGCTTCATTGCTGGTGCGCCGAGCGGCTCTACGCCAATCAATTTCGCCTCAGGATGCAGTGTTTTGAAAATGCTCGCAACGCCAGAAGCCAAGCCGCCGCCGCCGATTGGTAGAAACACGTAATCAATTGCTTCGGGGCAATCATCCAGAATTTCCAAGCCGACCGTGCCTTGTCCTTCAATAACTTTTACATCGTCAAAGGGGTGAATAAACGCCATTCCATGCCGTGTGCAGTCTGCGAGTGCTTCCTTGTAGGCATCATCAAACGTATCACCAATCAATATCACTTCCACAAATTCTCGCCCAAACATTTTCACCTGACGCACCTTCTGTTGCGGTGTTGGGGCGGGCATGAAGATTTTTCCGTGAATGCGAAGTTTATTGCAGGAATACGCCACGCCCTGCGCGTGATTGCCCGCCGAAGCGCATACCACGCCACGCGCAAGCTCTTCTGCCGACAAGCTAGAAATTTTATTAAACGCACCGCGAATTTTGTAGGAACGAACAATTTGCAAATCCTCGCGCTTCAAATATACATTTGCGCTAAATTCGTCGGACAAATTCGCGTTCTGCTCCAAAGGAGTGCGCCGCGCAACGCCGCGCAGCTTTAATTCAGCCGCTTTCACGGCGTGCAAGCCAATAACGATGCTGCTTTGCGTGGGCGTACTTTCTTCAGGACGAAGGGTTGTTTTGATATTGGTACTCATAATCACGGTATAGGGTGAAACATAGTCGCAGCCCTTAGTACACGAAAAAAAATTCTTCAGTAGTGGCACAGATATTCTTGTCTGTGAGTGTTAGAGCGGGCTTCAGGCGACAAACACAAACAAGAATGTCTGTGCCACTGAAGCCTGATTTTTCCTGCTGTTCAGAAATTTTGTCTGTACAAAAGTGCAGCCCATAATCTACGATATTTCTGAGAGTTTTTCGTGGAGAAAATGCGCCGAAAGCATTACAAATGAAGCATTTTGCAAAGCATTTTGCTCAATCATACAACAAATACTTCTTCCGCAATTCGATAAATTCCTTCATGCCACGCTGCGCAAAGCGGCGTATTTCCTCATCGGGCGACTTTTTCACAAAGAGCATCTCAAAGAGTTTGTCTGTTCCAGCGACTTTGGCAAACATCTTTTTGAGGTTGTCGTCAATATTTTTTGGATTGAAAAATTCTGGTTGCAATGCACGTAGAGCCAGCATAAAATCTAGTCCCGCAGAGAATGGTTTGAATTTTTGACCGTCGGGCGTGAAGATAAATAAAATACCATTGCAATCAGTATTGGCAAATTTCCCATAAAATGGTCGCAGACGTGTGGGAATAAGCGTAATGCCAGAAAGGTTCTGTTTGCGCACACTTTCCAACAATGATGCGGTTTTCAGGGTTGGTGCAGCAAGCATTTGGAAGGGCAAGGTATAGCCCACGCCGACGCTGAGCAAGCCTAATTCGCCGTACACGCCCGTCAGAGCCATACCGCGAATAGCATCCGCCGTTGGGATGTGTGGCGATGTCGGAATCCACTTAAAATCAGTATCTTCCCACGTCATCCAGCGTTGCCAGCCTTCGGCGCGAATGACCGTGAGCGAGCATTTCCGCGCTTTTTTGTTGGCATCGCTCGTCAGCCAGCCTTCCCCATTGACCATAAGCGCGAATTCGCCCACCGTGCAGCCATGCACGTAGGGAATAGGCGCAATGCCGACAAAGGAGGTAAATTCTGTATCTAAGACCAATCCATCAATAATTTTTCCGCCGAGCGGATTTGGTCTATCCAGCACAATCAAGGGTTTATCGTATTCGGCGCAAGCATCCATCACCCAATACAGCGTAGAAAGGTAGGTGTAGCCGCGCAAACCAATATCCTGAATATCGAACACAACCGCATCGCAGGGCGCGAGCATTTGTTTCGTGGGGCGGCGACGTTCCTTGCCAAAGAGCGATGAAGCCTTAATTTTGCGCACGGTTTCGGCAGAATCTTTGACCATTTCGCCTGCTCGCTGCACACCAAAGTAGCCATGTTCGGGCGTGAGGACGGACAAAATCGTACACGTTTTCGATTGCTGTAATGCTTCCAACGTAGAAACCATCTGCCGTGTGCGCCCGCTTTGGTTTGTTACCAGCACAATTTTTTTGCCTTCCACCAGACCGAAATTCTGCGCTGCCAGAACATCAATTCCATTCTTGACATCGTAGCGAAAGGTGCTTTTAGGCTGCGCAAATGCTGGGTTTGTAGCACAATGAATGACTGTAAGCGTGATAGCGAACAACGAAAAAAAGCGAAACAACATAGACTTCAAGAAAAGTGTGCTTTGTGCATGAAAAGTGTGCTTTGTGCATGAAAATTACAAATGAAAAGTGTCCGTGCAACCACTTCCAGACTGGTTTCGGTGGCACGGACACTTGTTGTTGAATGAGTTTTACGACTACCGCACGACAATAATCTTCCCTGTCTCCATGCGGCTTTCCGTCACAATCCGATAGAAATACACACCGTCGGAAACCGCATCATTGCTTGAGAGCCAGACGTAGCTGTGCGAGCCACGTTCAAGGCGGGTGCTGGGCAAAAGCGTCGTAATTTCGCGTCCTTGCGCATCGTAAATTTTGATACTGACCGCGCTTGTTTGTTCCAGAGAGAATCGTATTTCTGCGGCTTCCGAAGCGGGGTTCGGGTACGCGCTTGCTTGCATCACGCTTTGGACGCGGTTTTCTTCCTTCACACTTGTCACTAAGCCACTTGGCGGTGCGGGAAATGGCGTGGTGGAATAAATGCGGAACTCGCCCGGACGCAGCATAATCGGTGCGGCGGTATCACGAATCATTTGCATTGTGTTCGTGAAGAAGTCCGTCCACGTGCCTGTGCGCTGGAAGTTCGGGACAATCGCGGCGGGTGTAACGCCGAAATTGCCAATGATGGTGACGTTGTTCGTTGGGTCGGTGATGTTGATGCGCTTCATTTCGCCATTCAGCGCGAGGCGCACGTTTTCACTGCGGAAGACTGCCTGCGTGGTTTTCAGCTTTGCCAATTCTGCATAGACCTGCATAAGCGAGCGACGGCGCGGGTCTTGGAGGTAATCCCAGCGAGCGGGCTTGATGGCAAGGCGTGAATCCTCGCGTCCAGAGGGCCAGTTGATGGAATAATCAAAGCCCATTTCGCCAAATTGCCAAATCATTTTCGCGCCCGGAATCGTGAAAAAGAATGCAGCAGCAGCTTTCATGCGCTCCAGAGCCGTCGAGGTATCTTTGGTGGAATATGAACCAGATACATTTCCGAATTGAATATTTTTGAACATCAGGCGTTCTTCGTCGTGGCTTTCCATGTAACCCAGTAAATGCGGACTGTTCCAGCCACGCTGTTTGTACCACAAGCCGCTAAAATCGGAATTGCGTCCGCCGTTGCCATGATAGCCCATCGTTGCTTCGTTGAAATTGAACACATGATTGCCCCAGAGCATCATTCCGTAATTTGCCAATTCTGTTTCTTCGGAGTTGTCGGCGAAATGCTCCAAAATCACGTAGGCGCTAGAATCAGTGCGCCAGATAGCATCTGCCATGCGCTTCAAAAGGCGGATACGCGAGGTATCGCGTGCGCTCCACGCGCCAACGTTTGTGCCGCTATTGCGCTGGGTAAATCCTTTCGACAAATCAAAGCGGAAACCGTCGAAACGGTAGCGGCGAAGCCACCAGCGATTCACTTGATCCACGAAAATTTGTGTTCCAACGTACTCATGGTTGAAGTCGTTGAACACGTTGAAAGGGTGCGTTGCAACGGCGTTAAAATATGGGTTCGTCGCGGCTGGATACATCTGATAGAGCGGGCTTGAGCCAGTTGCTTGATTCAGCACCATGTCCAAAATTACCGCAATGCCGAGTGCGTGTGCGCTGTCGATGAATGTTTGCAAATCTGCCTCTGTGCCGTAGTATTTGTCCACCGCGCAATGGAAGGCAGGATTGTAGCCCCAGCTTTGGTTTCCATCAAATTCCATCACAGGCATCATTTCAATACAATTCACGCCCAAGCGCTTCAAATAACCCAGCGAATCCATTGCGGCGCGGAAGGTGCGGCGGTCGTTGAAGTCGCGGATGAGGAGTTCGTAGGTAACAAGGTCGCCTTTGGCAGGACGACGGAAATTATTCACTTTCCAAGGATAGGGAGCGCGTCCTGACTGAATCACCCCAACCATACCCGTTGTGCGCCCTGTCGGATACGCGAGCAAATTCGGGTAGCGTCCTTCGCTCACGACTTGCGCGTCGTTGAAGGGGTCAAGGATTTTGTCTGCATATGGGTCGGGTGTGCGAATAGTGCCGTTGATGAGATATTGAAAACCATACTCGCGGCGCGGCGTAAGCCCTCCAACCCGCACCCAATAACGGTTTCCGTCGGGAGTGCGGTTCATTTGCGTGTTCAGTTGCCAATTATTGAAATCGCCCATCAAATACACAAAAGGAACATTGGGCGCGAACAGCACAAAGACTGCGCTAGAATCGGAATCGTAGGTAATGCCGTCCTCGCGGATGCCCGCCGGAAGAGCCGCCACAGGCACAGCACCGCGAACGGTGATAGAAATAGAATCTGTAGCCGTATTTGTGCCAGCTTGCGCGGTCAAGCGCAAGAGAAGCTGCCCTTCTGATGCGGTAACGATGTAGCGTCCTCTGAAATCGAAGGTAGTTGCATTAGCAATTTCGCGTCCGTTCTCGGTAAGGCTGATGCTTGCTCGCGTGGAAGTCATAAACTGGATATTCACGGTGTCGCCGCGTTGCGCAAAAAAGGACTTCGTTTCAGGCAAAAGCAATTTCGCATTAAAGCTGCCAACGGGGTAAACATTGTAGAAAATATCGCCGCCACGGTCGTCTTTGCCTTCGCGTGAGCCATCTACATTGCGAAAGACAAACGCGAGGCGCAGAATTTCTTCATCGGCGGGAACGCCGTAAAAGCTACGCACTTGAAAACGAATACGATGAAGGTTATTCCCAAGAGCTTCCATGCGAACTTTGGGGTTATCCGTCCTCCAGGGCGCAGCAACGTATCGCCATTGATTATTGCTGCGATTGGTAATCACTCCCGTATGCGCAAATACCGTCGCAACGCCCTGCAAGCCGCCTGTACCCTTGCTTGCATCGTAAATAATAGTAACAGAATCGTTTGCGGTGGGGAAAATCGGCGTTACTTGGATAATCTGCGCAGTTGCCAGATGGGGCAAAAATACGACGCAGGCAAACACATTCAGTGCAGTAACAACGAGGCGCAACCATGCCCTGCGAGCAAGGTGTGGTGCGCTAAAAGAGGAAAAAGCATCCATAAACACACAAAAAACAAGGGTGAAAAAAAGAGGAAAAACTGACAATTCCAGAACGGAATATACGAAACACGACGGAGAAATTCTTTGCGTTCTCTCCTTTCTTTTGTGCGTACTGAAATAATGCCCTTTCTGGCTCTTGGTGTTGTGGCAGCAAGATACTCATTCACATCATCATTCACATCATCATTCACACCGTCATTCACACCATCACTCACACGCGGAAATGCTCCACCATGCGCCGAAGCTGCTCGGCAAGCTGTCGAATGTTCGTGGAAAGCTGCGCAATTTGCACCGTATCTTTTGCCGTTTGGCGACCAATCGCGCTCATTTCGCCAACGCCGTTTGCAATCTGCTTCCCGCGTGAAAGCTGCTGTTCATTTGCTTCGGCAACAGAACTGATGCGGTGTGCAACGCTTTCCGACTGCGCAACAATTTGCTTGAGTGCCTCGCCCGCTTTCAGTGCCAAGCCGCGCCCGCGCTCTACCTGCGCCGAAGCAGCAACCATGCCCTTGTTGGCAATATCGGTATCTTTCTGAATGCGCCGCACAATATCGCTCACTTCCTTCGTGGCTTCGCTTGTACGCTCGGCGAGTTTGCGCACTTCGTCGGCAACAACCGCAAAGCCGCGTCCTTGCTCGCCTGCGCGGGCGGCTTCGATGGACGCATTCAGCGCAAGAAGATTGGTTTGGTCGGCAATTTCGTGAATCACGCCGACAATATCGTTGATGTTGTCGCTATTGCCCTTCAGCACGGTGATTGTCGCGCCAAGCTCGCCAACAATCTCGGTAATGCGCTGCATTTCTTCAATCGTCAGCTGCACGACGCTTCCGCCCTGCGACGCGCTGAAACCCGCTCCCAGAGCTTCTTCAACGGCTTTTGTTGCCAGCACATTATTCGAGGCAATCACATCGGTATTTTGATGTACCATTTCATCAATACTCATCATTTGCGCTTGCTGCTCTTGGGTTGCCGTCGCAATGCTTTCTGCGTATTCGGCAATGTGCGAACTCGCGCCAGCAGTGGTTTCGATGGCATTCATCAGTTGTGAAATGAGGTCTTGCAAGGTTTCCACAACGCCGTTAAATCCTTCGTATAATTCACCAATTTCATCATGCTTTGTAATGTCCAAACGTGTGCGAAGGTCGCCGACACTAAACTGTTCCATTGCCTCCAATGCCGTACCGACGCTCGTTTGCAGATACATTTTCTCTTTTTCGGAAGTCTCCACCGCGAGGCGCACTTTCTCTTCCACGCTCGCTTTTTCGGCGCGAACATCCTCCAAACCCCTGCGAATACTGGCAACCATGATGTTGAAGGATTGCGCTAAACTTCCTAATTCATCTCGCGTCAGAACCCGCACCGTTACTTGTGTTTCGCCCGATGCGACGGCTTTTGCGGCGTGGTCGAGATATTGAATCGGTCTGCCAATAAGCCGCGCAAGCCACCAACCAAGCGCGATTGCGGACAGAAGAGCAATCACGGTAAAGGTAAGAAGCTCAATTTGCAAGGTGTGAAAACGCTTCATACTAGCTTCTTTTGCCTCTTGCGCGGCGGCGAGTTTGGATTTTGTGAAATTATTCAACGCCACAAACATACCGCGTGAGGCTTTCGCGCCAGCTCCGAAGCGGTAGTGCTGCAATGCTGCCTCCGCGTCGCCAGCTTCACCCAAGCGCATAACCTCAGAAAACGTTGTTTTGAAAAAAGCAACGCTATCCTGCAATGCCTTATACTGTGCGGCTTCTGCGTCGTCATCAATAAAATCTTTGTAGCGCGTTGTTGCGGTGTCGAGCATTTTATACATCTGGTTGTTCACCGCGCTTTTCATTTTCTGCACTTCTGCCGAGTCCTTGATAAGCATGAAATTGAGCGCGTAAACGCGAGTTCGCTGATATGCTTCGCTCAAGCGAGAAAGATACGAAAGCGGCAAAAGCTGACGCTCGTACATCGTTTCGGCATTATTTGCCATCGTCGAAGTGGCGGTATAGCCAATAAATCCCGCTCCGACAACAAACGACGAAATCAGCATAAAGCCAATAATAAGTTTTGTTTGAATCGAAAGATGTTGAAACCATTTCATAGAAGCACGCCCCTTTCTCAAGAGAGGATTCGGACAATGAACAAAAAAATGAACAAAAATAGTTGCAGCGAGCCATATCGCTTATACGATAAAACCACTACAATCATGGCATTACGGTGGAACTACAACATGAGCGTAAAGAGCAATGTATCAAGAAGTCTCGCATTTTGGAAGGAGAAAGTTTTGCGCAGGGCATTTTAGGCAAATTAAGCAAATACTACGGCACAAATTTTTCTGCCAGCAGACGCATCGCACGGCGGTCGGTGCTGCCTTTTGGCGTGAGCAGCCAGTCTGAAAAAGGAAGGAGAAGAATACGGTCAAAAAAATCCACAGGAACGCCACAACACAAGCTACAATCACGCTTCCACGCTTCTTTGCTTTGCTCAGAAACATGAGCAAGACCAAGAACAAGGCTACAGGTTTCGCCATTCTGCGTAAAAATCATACAGCTTCGCACTTCCTCAAAAGCCGCTTGAATGCTGGCTTCCCAGTGAACGGCAGGAATAAAACGACCATTGGCAAGTTTGAAATTATCATCGCTGCGACCAACAAAGAAATATCCTTCCAATGCCGCATCGTTGCTTGTTTGCACAATATCGCCCGTGCTGTGCCACCGCTCTGGCGGAAGTGCCTCAAAACCACGCGCCCGCGTCCATGCGCCGATACAAGCGTTTGCGCCGCGAAATTCCAGCACGGAATCAGCATTTATGCGCACATCAGAGCCGAGTGGCTTCGGAAGCGTCTTGCCGAGATAATTCGCCGCCCACACGCCTGGCGCACCAAGCGTGATTCCAGGCGAGGCTTCTGTTTGCCCGTAGCCCACGCGGAGCTTGGTTTGGCGCAATATCGGCACAATATCTTCCTGCACGGGCGCACCGCCAATCACGCCGCCCTGCAAGCCGCAGAGAAAGATGCGTCCGCGCTCGGACTCCGCCAAACGCCGCACCAAAAGCGGCACCATTGAGCAATGCGTGATGGAATGAGCCTCAGCGAGTGCGAGTAGTGCTTCTGTGTCGCGTCCGCCCTTTGTATCGCGCACCAGTTCTGCGCCCGCGAAGAATGCTGGCAAAAAGTCAATCAACAAACCAAAAGCATGATGCAACGGCAACACCGACAGCACACGCGCTGCGGGATAATTTTGCACAAGATTTTCCAATACTCCTGCAACGCGAACACCTTCGCCATGAGCTTGCGAGCTAGATTGCAAGCCAAGTTCGGGCAAATGGCTGTCTAAAACGGTAAAAATATTTGTATCGGAAAGTGCGAACCAGCGCGGCTCTGATGTTGTGCCAGAACTCGCCAGAAGCAAGCGAACATCAGGCGTTGGAGCTTGCGCGGCAGAGTGCGGCGAGAGTGTGCATTCGGCATCATTGGCGGTAATGATTGCGCTCACATCAAGCAATGAAGCGGCTTCCAAAGGATTCACACTCGGCGGACAGAGCGCAAGCGAACAGCGTTCCCACAAGCCCGCAAGCAGCACCGCAACAAAGCTCCGCGATGGCGGCAAGGCAACAAGGATGCGGCTTCCAGCCGATAAATTATGTTGCCGAAAGATATTCACCCATTCGCGCATAGAAAACCACAGCGAAGCCGCCGGCAAGATTCCATCGTCAAAAACTAACAACGGATAGGCTTGCTGAAATAAGCGAGCATACAGGCGTTCTTGCCAGATATGGTGCGGTTGTTGGGGCATTTGAATTGATGTTTTTATTGCACTTACCACTGCACAACAAACTTTTCTACCTGAAGCGGAAACGTGATGACCGTCGAAAGTTCTTCCGCGCCTGACTTTACCTGCCCTCCAAGCGGGTCGTAGCCGGAAAGTTGTGGTAAAAAGGTGAAAAATTCCATGCTGGTTTTTGTTGTTTTTGTGCCAACTTTTATCTCGTTTGGTAGCGTCGTTCCGAAGCCGTGAAAAATGCAGCGAACCGTCCGAAACTTCGATGTGCGCTTGCCTTCAGGCTGTTCAAAGGTCAAGTTTTTCTTTGCCGCATCGAAGCGAATGACGCGCTTTACAAAATCGCCCTGTTCGTGCGCATAGCTTTCGCCGTCGTCTTCGTAGTAGGTGAATGAGTTTGGATTATTGCCGCGATACACGTGCAGCGTCAGCGTATCGGTCGGCTTTTGCGCGGCATGAAGCACGGGCGATTGCTGAGGAATGATGCTGCCTCCACGCACAAAAATTGGCAAGCGATTGAGCGGTGCTTCCACCAACATCTCCTGTCCACCGCTTATTTGCTTGTGCGAATGGAAATCGTACCAAATCTCACCTTTTTCTGGCAAATACACTTTTGCAAATTGTTGCGCACTGACAACGGGTGCGACCAGCAACGACGCGCCAAAGAGGTACTGCGCGGAAAATGCACCGTTGTAAATATTTGCATCAAACGGGTAATTGATTGCCAAACTCCGCGCCACAGGCAAGCCCGTTTGCGAGGCTTCGTAGAACGCTGAGTACAAGTACGGCATCAGATTATAGCGCAGTTGGATGTAGTTTTTGCAAATTTCCTCAACGTCCTCGCCAAACGACCAAGGGTCTTGTTCTTTCGTGTAAATAGCGGAGTGAATGCGGAAGAATGGCGTAAATGCGCCCACCGTAACCCATCGCGCAAAAAGCTCACGCGAACCATTGCCATTAAAACCGCCAATATCCACGCCCGCAAACGGCACACCTGCTAGTCCCAAGCCCGCTACCAACTTTGCGCCCAGCATCAAATGGTCGTCTGTCGCCGTGTTGTCGCCCGTCCAAATGGAGGAATAACGCTGAATGCCCGCATAGGCAGCGCGTGTGAGAATGTACGGACGTTTGCCGTTCAAATTCCGCTTCGCGCCTTCGTAACTGCTCCGTGCCATCTCCAAACCATAGACGTTATGCGCCTTGCGGTGTGTTCCTTTTGTGCCGTCGAAGTCAAATTCTACAATGTTCGGGATGCTTTGTCCCCACGTTGCGGGTTCGTTCATGTCATTCCAAAAGCCCGTAACGCCAGCATCGGTGAGGGTTTTCATCTTGTCGCCCCACCACTGGCGGGCTTTGGGATTGGTAAAATCTGGGAAATGACACCAGCCGGGCCAGACCTCGCCTTTGTACGGCGTTCCATCGGGATATTGCGCGAAAATTCCTTGTTTTACGCCATCTTCAAATGCCGAATAGCCTTTTTCCACCTTGATTCCTGGGTCGTTGATAACAACCGTATTGAAGCCCATTGCTTTCAAATCCGACGTAAGTTTTTTCGGATTCGGGAAGCGTTCTGGATGAAAGGTGAAAACTTTGTAGGCATCCATGTAGTGAATATCCAGCACAATCGCATCGCCCGCAAAGCCCTTTTCACGCATGGTTCGAGCAATGTTCATCACTTCGGAATCAGGAAAATAGCTGTACCGACATTGCTGATAGCCCAGCGACCACAAGGGCGGAAGCGGCATCAATCCTGTGAGTTCGGTATAGGCGCGAATCGTTTCGGCAACGCTTACTTGATGGATAAAGTAGTAATTCATCTCGCCGGCATCGGCGGAAAACGAGGAAAAACGGTCGTTGGACGCGCCAAAGTTGAAGGTTGTGCGATAGGAATTATCCAAGAAAATGCCATAGACAAGCGATTTCGAGTGCAAGCCCATAAAGAATGGAATCGAGACGTAGAGCGGGTCGGACATACCATGATACCCAAAAGCATCCGTGTTCCAATTCGTGAACGCGCTGCCGCGTTTGTCGGTGCCGCCTGCTTTTTCGCCCAATCCAATAAAGCGTTCATCAGGCAAGAGGCGTTTGTGCGTGGTTACTTCGGTGCCGAGCCAGGTCGTTCCGAACGCGCTTTCATCCTCGCTCAAGAGCTTTCCTTCGGGCGTGAAAAATTGCACACGCACTGGGTTTTTCTTCACCACAACTTTCAGCGCGTCGGTGGTGAGTGTGAGCGCGTCGGCATCGTCTTTGACGGTGAATTTCACGGTTTGCGGCTGAAGCGTAACGGCAAACGAGTGGTCGTTCCAATCGGAAGTATTCCGCATCGCACGAACACGAATGATGGAAGGCGTATAGGCTGTGAGGCGCATCACACCTTGCGGCGTGGTGATGAGTAGTCCGTTTGGTTCTTGTTTCCAATCGGTGCATTTTCCAAGAGATTCAGACAACATAGACGAAGTATTTGATTGAGTATTGGTGCGGGTTTGAGCGGAAATTGGCAATGAAAAATTGAGCAAAAAAGAGCTTGCGACAAGCAGTAGCAGCGTGGAAGAATGCCGACGAACAGCAGTATTTGTGAGCATAGCGGTTGGGTATGCAAAAGTGGGAAATGTTGTTTGTTGCGTGGATATTCCTCTGAAAGCAAGGTGTAATCTCTATTCTGCATTGCCAATCTAGCAAAAGCGGCAGTGAATCACAAGGCGAATCATCGGCAAAATGCGTATTTTTGTTCTTTCGCCCCAAAGTGATTGACCTTCGCCGCGAAGCAAAGTATCTTCGCAGCACATTTGTGTACGCTGTGGCTCTGCGCGATTGTCGGCGTACTGCTCATTTTTTCATCAAATAACTTTTGCCATGAAAATACGTGCGGATTGCGGGCGAAGAAGGCATTGAGCAATATTCGCTGAATGTGGTGCATTGAGGCTCAAGTTGTCAATTTGAGGCTCAAGAGCAGCAAGAATTTCTCCTATTGCGCTCATCAATTCTTGAATAACAAAGAGCTTTGGCACGGATTTTGACGGATAGACTAGGCGATAGCCTATCCAAGCGGTTTTCAATGATTCTCGTACATGGTAGAAGATTGTAGCTTTCATTGCGGGCATTTCACCGAGTAAATATCTGAAGAATTATGATGCACTTCATCACGAACAGTTCTCTTCTATCGTTCAAGCGTTTGCGGATATTGCCCTCCGTGCTGCGAAGCGTATTTCTTTGTTTCGCAGTGCTGTATCACACAGACGCAAGCCGCGCACAATCTCCCGCTATGCGCAATGCGCAGCATCGGCTTACGTCCGATATTCCCAAGCCACTGACAGGACAAAATAATCCCAACGGCATCAAGCTGACGCTCCAAGATAGCTTGGCTGCCATCGAACAGCTTCGTGCAAGTATTGGCGGGCTTCTTAGCGAACATTCCAAGACATTTGCTCACAGCAAAACGAGTTTTGGTGTTTATGTGCATTCGCTCTCGCGCGGTAAGGATTTGTACAGCACTAACGCACAACTCGCATTTACGCCCGCTTCTACCACGAAACTCTTTTCTACCTTTGGCGCGTTGGATAAATTCGGTGCGGCACATTTTGTGGAAACAAGCGTTCTGACCGAAGCAACAGAAGTGCGCGAAGGTGTGCTGGAGGGCAATGTATATCTTGTCGGGCGCGGCGACCCGCTTCTTTCAGTGGCAGATTTGGAGCGCCTTGCCGACCAAGTTGCCCATGCAGGAATAAAGCGCATTACGGGCAATATCTGTGGCGATGATAGCTTTTTTGACCGCGTTACTAATCGCAGGGAATATAGCGGCGACGATGAAGAAGTGCAGCCTACCGCGCCTATTAGTGCGCTCAGTATTAATCGCAATTTGATAACCGTGATTGTCAGCGCAAGTGCTGGTGCTTCGCACGTTGGCGTACAGACATTTCCCAGCAGCAACGATGCTTTTAGTTTTGACGTAGAAGCCACTGTTCATGCTCCGCCAAAGAAAAAGAAACGCGGCGCAGTAGCACGATTTGGTATTTCGATTGCCGAGCAGTTTGGGCAGCCGAACGGAAAACAACGCTTTGTTATTCGCGGTACAATGGCTCCCGGCACAACGATTTCTAAAGTATTTTTTATTGCTAATCCTGCTCTGACAGCCGCAGATATGCTGCGCAAACGCCTCCAAGCATCGGGCATTCAGATTGACGGAGGAACGCTCCTCAAGCAATCACCACCAACGGTTTCCGAGCTTGCAACGGTACAACGCCCGATTACCGATATTATCAACATCGTCAATAAAAAAAGCGACAATTTTGCTGCCGAACACGTCTTCAAGATGCTGGGCGGCTCGACGCTGGATAATCCCTCGCCAGAAATTGCCGCGAAAGACAACCACACCGTACAGGCTTCGATTGAGCAGATTCAAGGTGCGCTCAGGGAATACGGCATTGTAACAACCACCAGCAGCGTAGCGATTTACGACGGTTCGGGGTTGTCTCGGCGAAATAAAATCTCTCCCAGTACGCTCGTGCGCTTGCTCGACCGCGTACAAAACGCACCCTTTAGTAATGAATACTTCAACTCGCTTTCTATTGGCGGCTTAGACGGCACCCTACAACATCGGATGCGCGGCACAAACGCAGAGTACAATGCACGGGCAAAAACTGGCACACACAAAAACGTGAGCGCACTGGCAGGCTACGTGAAGACGCTCGACGGCGAGCGATTAGCATTTTCGTTTATGTTCAACGGAAATGCCGTTTGGCTCTACAAAGGGCTTGAAAACAAGCTCTGCGAAATGCTCTCGAACTTCTCCTATTTTGGCTCGAAAGAATCTACTGCGCCGCTTGATTCCACAAGCACGGAGGACAGTGTCAGCGCAAAAGAGCTGAACTAAAGGATGAAATATGAGGGCTGAAAATTGTAAAACCTAGCAAAGACAAGTTCCGCAACGACTTTTTTCACGAACAAACGTAGCTTATAGCGCGTATTTACTAGGTTATGAGACTTCATCCCTCAGATTTCATCCCTCAGATTTCATCCCTCAGATTTCATCCTTTCCTCTCAGGCTGCTTCTTCTGCCGCTTCGTAGCTGCGCGGTGGTGTGGAAAGGGCTTGGTAGAGCATTGTTTCGAGTTTTTCCTGTACCGCGCTTATTTCCTGCTTTTCCACGTATAAAAACATTCCCGATGCACGGTGCTGATAAACCCAGCTTGCAATGATGCGGATTTCGTCAATCTCTTCTTTTGCACAATGCTTGGGTGCTGCGCTTGCGTCGGTATAAACGTGTTCCAGCATTTTTGCCAGTTCCTTCATCGGCAGTTTTTTTCCTATCAAGCGTTGAAATTTCAAGCGTCCATGTCGAATAAAAAACACTTCCACTTTTTTATCGAAATCCTGCGTTGGAAGCACGATAATCACGTTGTTTTCGTTGATGGACGAAGAAATTTGCCGTTGCCGAAAAAAGACGCGCTCAAGCTCTTTCATGCGATTGCGCAACAAGGCAGCATCTTCAAATTCTAAGCGCTGCGAGCTTTCCTGCATTGCCACTTTCAGTGCCGCCACCACGCCAAGCTGCTCGCCGCTTAAAAATCTTCGCACTGCGAGGACTTCTTGCTCGTAGCTTTCGAGTGGTTGTAGTTCTGCGCAGGGCGCACCACATCTATCAATTTGATGATAAAAACAGGGCGAAAAATCTGGGCTGATGGTTATTGGTTCGGTGCATTTGCGGAGTTTGAAGGTGCGATTGACCATTTCAATAATTGCTTCTGCCGAGCCACGCGACCCAAAGGGACCAAAGTATTCCGCGCCGTCGTCGTTAATTTCAAAGCATATATCCAAGCGCGGGAGTGTGTCGCTAAAGCTGCCGTCTTCGCGCCGTGCTTGTAGCGGTGCGCCCAAGCGCAAAAATGGATAACGACGGTATTTCTTGATAAGCGTGTTGTAGCGCGGTGTGTGGGTTTTTATTTCCTTCGATTCGAGCAGCAACGCCGATAGCTCTGTGCCTGTGGTTTGCCATTGCACATCACGTACTTGCTTGACGAGTTCTTTAATTTTTGCCGTATGCTGCGCCGAAGCAAGGAAATACGAGCCAACGCGGGATTTTAGTGATTTTGCTTTGCCGATGTACAAGAGCGTGTCGTGTTCGTCGCGGAAGTAATAGACTCCCGGCTCGTCGGGAAGCTCGCGGAGGCGTTCCTGAAGGGCTTGGATGGATTTCGGTGGCTTTTTGAATTGCTCAAGGCGTTTGTTTTGGAAGGACAGCAATTCTTCGAGCGTTTGGACGTTGAATTGTTCTTGCAAAATCTCCAGCATCCGCACCAGTACGTGCGCGGTGGCAAAGGCATCGCCGTGCGCACGGTGGCGATTTTTGATAGCAATATCAAAGTATGAAGAAAGTGCGCTCAAGTTTAATTTTGTACGCTTTGGAAAGAGGCGTTTACTGATTTTGTAAGTACAGAGGCGCGGAATATCGGCAATGGGTAGATTGCTGCGCACGAAGGAATTGGAGACGAATGACCAATCAAAAGCAACATTATGTGCGACAAAAACTGCGTACGGCTGGGCAAACAATGGGCGCAAACTCCGCATTACGTCGTGGGTTTCGGGCGCATTGACCACCATTGCATCGTTGATGCCCGTAATGTGCGTAATTGAGCCGGGAATATGCTGGCGTGGATTGACAAGCGACGAAAATTCTTCAACAATTTCGCCATCGCGCACGACAATACAGGCAATCTCCGTGATACGGTTATCTCTTCCGCTTGGTCCGGTCGTTTCCACATCCACCACCAAAAAAGGCACTTCGGAAATATGAATATCCGAGGGGTCGAGCGTGGACGACGGCGGATTGGTAATAAAGGTAAGAGAGACTGGAGTATCAGTATTCATGCGGTTTTGAGAAGAAAAGCCCTAGCATATAGTTTTGTGCGCTACGTGACAATCTCAGTTCCCACTCAGAAATGTACGCCGTGCGCATAGCAAAGTACGAACTCTGAATGCTGCTTCTGTGCTTATTTCAGAGCCGCACACTTCATCACGTACACTTCATCGTTTTCATATTTATGTTTTTTACGAAGCAGGGTTGAGAGTCTCACTGTTATTGCATAGACAATATAGCGAGAATAGTGAGACTCTTGAAGAAGAATTGAGAAACTATATGAAAAATCATCATATCCTCGCACGTTCGTCGCACGTTTGTCGCATCATCGCACGTGCCGAAGCGACGCAATATGCCCCAAAACAGCTATCGGCACCACCACCGTCGGCAACCACACAAACGGAAACGAGAGAATGACGGTGTTTGCTGGTTCGTTCATAAACACGCGAAACGGTACGGGTGTTGATACGACGGCAACAACGACGATATTGAGCAAAATTGCGAGCGATACCCAATTCCATGCGATAAGTGCAGTGCGAGATATTTTGTTTTGGACAAGCAACCGCGCTACTATTGGCGCGGTCAAGCCAACAAGAATATCGAAATTACGCCCTTCAAAGGTCATTTGTACGGGAATAACATTAGCTAAAAATAATTGCCACAAGATAAGCTCCATCACCACACGAAACACCTGAAAACCCACTATCCATGCGGGCGAGAGTGCTTTTAAAAGCTCACCAACTTTTCGAGAACGAGCAAACAGTACCATCCCTAAGAGCGTCGGTGCAACAAGAAAAAAAAGACGCGGCGGCTGTGCGTCGAACTGCCAAAGAAATGACGTAGATGCGACACCCGCCGTGAGGCATAACCACGCTCCTATCCCTACTGCTGTCAGAACAACAATGCGTGGATGAGAGCCTGTTTTCTGGACGGCAGTGCGCACGGCGAGCAAGAGTACAACGACGAGCGCGAGCGTCAGGGCAATAAACTCGGCGTTCAAAAGAAGTGGGGTTGGTGTCATATTGAGCTTACCAAGAATGGTAGAGAAAAGATATTGAATGTCAAAAGCAAAGTTGAATGAAACAGCAAATATACGCTATTTACCTTGTTTTTGTTGAAGCTGCTGAATGACTGCCAAACTGTCGTTTTGTTCTGACAACTTGGCAGCCGCGTCAATCCTCGCGCTGGAGCGATTCTGCCACATTGGCGCACGATTGGTATTTTTCTGCCAAAATGTCGTGAAAACCGCATCACAACTATCGTTGAAACACTTTGGCACACTTTTCGTAAATATCTCCTGCGAAAGCACATCAATAAATTCCCATCAACATTTCTCAAGGAGACGCAACCATGCGCAATTTCTCATATAACTTCGACCCGCGTGATTTCCAACGCTTCCAAAATGCTGCTGAAACGGTCGCTGACCGCCTCGGTGATTTCTTCAACGAAATGAACAAAAACATCAATGTTGATGTGGACATCACCAAGCAGAAACAGGGCGTAAAATCTCGTATTGACGTTATCGAAGACGAAAATAACGTGTACGTTCATGCAGAACTTCCGGGCATCGCAAAAGAAGATGTTTTGGTGTCGATGAGCGAGGACAAAGTCCTCACAATTAAAGCAAATAAACGCCGTTTGTACGATGATAACGCTCGCTCCATCCGCAATGAACGCGCGTTTGGCGAATACACCCGCACTATTACGATTGAGCAAGAAATCAAGACCGACAGCATTTCGGCAACCTTCCGCGATGGTGTTCTGACCGTAACGCTTCCGAAGCCAGAATCTGCTCGTCCGAAAACAGTAAATATCAACATTCAATAAACACACTCAACATTTTTTCATAAGGAATTACTACAATGGCAACAAGCATCTATCATCCGATGAACCGCGTTATCAACGAATTGAACCTCCGCATCAACAATATGCCGCGCTATGCTGGCGAAGTTGTGCAAATCGCAAATGCGTACGTTCCGAAAATGGACGTTGTCTTGAACAACGCATTCAACAACGGCGTACTCGGCAATATCGTTCTTGCTCCCCGCGTTGATGCGATTGAAGACACAGCAGCATACGTCATCGTTGCAGAACTTGCGGGCGTTACAAAAGAAGACGTAACGATTACCGTACAAGAGCGCGTTCTCACGATTGCAGGCGAGAAAAAACGCCCAGCAAACGCAGAAAATGTACAATTCCTTGCAAAAGGTCGTCGCTTCGGTAAATTCGAGCGTTCGTTTGAATTGCCAGAAAATGCAGCGACAGAAGGCATCAAAGCTGAATTTGCGCATGGTCTCTTGACCTTGACTGTACCAAAAGTTGCTGTGAAACAACCAGAAACCATCACGGTTGCAATTCAGTAAGAGCAGCAATTTTTGAGTAGTGAGGCGGTGTTGGTTTGTAATATTTTATCAACACCGCTTCATGACTTAATTCCTCATCTCACCTTTCACACTACCACAACAATTTTTTTCACTTTTTTGGAGGTCATTGCAGAATGAATTCCGAAACAAACCCAGCAAATATCATGGAATCTCAAACAGAATTTCAGACAGAATCTCAAGCACAACAAACAGAGCAAACAACACCTAACACACAAGCAGCAGAAGCCGTACAAGCGGCTGGTGTAGCGGTTAGCAAAGCTGTTAATCACACAGTAAATCAAGTTGTAAACGAAGCGCGTAGCACCTTCCAACGCTTTGAGGCATTCCGTGAATTAGAGCGCATCAGCAATGAAGTTGGCAGCAAAGTTAGCAGCCAAGCAAGTTCGTTCTTCACACGCGAATCGCTTACAAACCTCTTGAATACAGACTTCATCGGCGGAACAGCTCTCAGCGACGTAGCAAAGCGTTTCACGATGGGCAATCTTATTCAAAACCCGATTTCTGTGCCGTTTTCCGTGCGCGTCGATGTTGCTGAAGACCACGACAATGTGTATATGCACATCGAACTTCCAGGCATCGAAAAAGAACACGTGAGCCTGAACGTCAGCAATGACCGCGTTCTGACCATCAAAGGCGAGCGCAAAAATGAATTCAAAGAAGAAGGTAAATCCTTCCTCCGCATGGAACGCAGCTACGGCGCATTTGAGCGCAGCTTCACGCTTCCTGCGAATGTGAAAACCGATAGCATCAATGCGCAGTTTGAGCATGGTGTACTCAGCCTCACGCTCCCAAAAACAGAAGAATCAAAGCCAAAAATGATTGCAATTGAAGTAAAGTAATTGCAGGAATATGATTGCCGCGTGGCGATTTTTTGGTAAATTGAAGGCTGTTTTGCAAATGCTTCTCAAGTAGATTTTTACAACAAGCATTTGCACCAAAGGTTAAGTTTCACAAACGACAGGTTTTGAATGAAGAATGGTTTTCTCAGTGCTGTGGGAAGTTTTTTATTTGACTTCTTTAATGGCACACCGCCCCAGCAATCAAGCCCTCTTTGCAAACATGATTCCTTGCTTTTCGGCGATGGATTCTTAGCACAAGCGGAAGATTAACGCGAGGGGCGGCAGAGAACAAAAGATTTATCCGCATCATGCTTCACAAGCAAGCAACCATGCGGCATCCGTGAGAGACATCACAACATTACGGATGACGGCTTACACGAAACGCACGTAACTGTGCAGCTTGTAGGCGGTCATCCGTAATGTGCGTAAAAGACGAAAAGGTAGGATTATGAAAGAATCGTTTATTGCGCGAGCAAAAGAGAATATCCTCGATGCAGAAATAGCCTTCAACGGCGGCAGATACAATGCTTGTGCGAACCGTGCATATTACGCGGCGTTTCATGCGGCGATTGCGGCACTCAAGCACTTCGGGCATACACCGCCGAGTATTGACCATTCGCCTGTTAGTGGGAATTTTAGCAAATATCTTATCCATGAGCGGAAAGTATTTCCCTCAACGATAACAAATGAACTAAAAGAAATCATGAAGATTCGTGGCAAAGCGGATTATAGCGAGACAGGAATTGGTAAGCAACTCGCCGCAGCACAGCTAAAACGTGCAACAATTTTTGTTCATCTTGTCCTACAAAAAATTGAAGAACCATGAAAACTAAACACGACATCGCTGAATTTCGCAAGATGATGGTTTCTGCTGAGGGCAGAATGAATCATCGGCAGCAGGAGTTTGCCGATGAGTTATTCCAGACCGTGAAAGCGCAGTATCCCGAAATTGAGTTTATTTCCTACGCGCTCAATCCCGATGATAAACAACACGTTTGGATTTGGATAGAAGCCCCTATGAGCGAAGAACGCGAGATGGAACTGATGTCATTTATTTCGCCGAGAGAAGGTGAAATTTTCATGGAATACGGCTACGATTTTTCCATTATGACCTACAATACACTCGTGGACATTCCCTTATATGGCAGTCTGGAAGCAGCATAAAACCTACATTTCAACAACGAATAAACTTTCACCAAATTTTACATCTCAGGAGTTCTACAATGAGCAAAATTATCGGTATTGACCTTGGCACGACAAATTCCGTTGTCTCGGTTATGGAAGGCGCATCACACGTCGTGATTGCAAATAGCGAAGGCGGACGCACTACGCCGTCTATCGTGGGTTTCACCAAAAGCGGTGAGCGTGTTGTCGGCGAAGCAGCAAAGCGTCAAGCCGTTACCAATCCAAAAAACACGATTTATTCTATCAAGCGTTTTATGGGTCGTCGCCAGAATGAAATTGGCGAGGAATCCAAACTTGTTCCCTACAAAACCGAGCCCTCGAAAGACGGTAATTCCGTGCGCGTCGAGATTGACGGTCGTCAGTATTCGCCCGAAGAAATTTCTGCGATGATTTTGCAAAAAATGAAGCAAACGGCAGAAGATTATTTGGGTCAAAAAGTAACTGAAGCGGTTATCACCGTGCCGGCGTACTTCAACGACGCACAGCGTCAGGCAACCAAGACCGCAGGCGAAATTGCGGGCTTGAACGTGCGCCGCATCATCAACGAGCCGACGGCGGCTGCGCTTGCGTACGGTTTGGACAAAAAAGGCAAAAACATGACCGTTGCAGTCTATGACTTGGGCGGCGGTACATTTGATATTTCGGTCTTGGAAATTGGCGACGGCGTTTTCGAGGTAAAATCCACCAACGGCGACACGCACTTGGGCGGCGACAACTTCGACCAACGCCTCATTGACTTCCTTGCGGACGAGTTCCAAAAAACAGAAGGCATTGACCTTCGCAAAGACGCAATGGCTCTTCAACGCTTGCGCGAAGCATCGGAGAAAGCAAAAATTGAATTGTCCAACAAACTCGAAACTGAAGTAAACTTGCCCTTCGTTACCGCAACACAAGACGGTCCGAAGCACTTGGTAGTGAAAATCACCCGCGCAAAATTTGAAGCACTCTGCGAAGAGCTGTTTGTGCGTACCTTGAAGCCATGCGAAAATGCTATCAAAGACGCAAAACTCACACCAGTACAAATTGACGAAGTGATTTTGGTCGGCGGTTCGACGCGCATTCCGAAAATTCAGGAATTGGTAAAACAATTCTTCGGCAAAGACCCCGCGAAGAGCGTGAATCCTGACGAAGTAGTTGCAGTTGGTGCGGCGGTACAAGGCGCGGTCTTGTCTGGCGACTTGAAAGATGTGCTTTTGCTCGACGTTACGCCACTCACACTCGGCATCGAAACGCTTGGCGGCGTGATGACACCGATGATTCCAGCAAATACGACCATTCCAACAAAGAAAAGCGAAACCTTCTCTACCGCCAGCGACAGCCAGCCTTCGGTGGAAATTCACATCCTTCAGGGCGAGCGTCCGATGGCGCAAGACAACCGTACACTTGGAAAATTCCACTTGGACGGCTTGCCACCCGCACCACGCGGCGTTCCGCAGGTAGAAGTGACCTTCGACATCGACGCAAACGGTATGCTCCACGTAACGGCGAAAGACAAAGCCACGAACAAAGAGCAGAACATCCGTATTACCTCGTCGTCGGGCATTTCTAAGGATGAAATCGAGAAGATGAAACGCGATGCGCAAATGCACGCCGAAGACGACAAAAAGCGCAAAGACGAAATCGAAAATCGCAATCAAGCGGATAATCTCGTCGTTTCGACCGATAAGCAACTGAAGGAATTTGGCGATAAAATTCCAGCAGACATGAAATCGAAAATCGAAACAGCAAAAGACAAACTCGTCGACGCTCTCAAAAACAACACACCAGACCTCCGCACGAGCATGGACGCGCTCAACGAAGCATGGAGCGAGGCTTCTCGCAAAATGTACGAATCAGCAGGCGCGAACGGCGAAGCACAAGGCGCACAAAATGGTGCTTCCAGCAATGGCAACGGTCAAGCTGGCAAAGATGGCAGCGTCGAAGAAGCAGATTATACGATTGTGGATGAAAATAAGTAAGGTGTGAAGGTGTGTATGCACCTTTGCGGGAAAAGGCCCTGTATGCAAGATCAAAATATTATATTGTCTTGTGTGCAGGGCTTTTGGTTGTAAGTAGGTGAGCTGCTCCCCAAAATTCGGACAGGTAGCATATGTAAAAACTAAGCTGTATATTAGCCGAAAAAAAAGGAGTACAACGATGGCAAAAAAGCGAATGA
>RDXM01000172.1 GCA_004292595.1 Candidatus Kapaibacterium sp.
TTTGACTGTATTTTGAATACTTTGATTTGAGCAAGGCAGCATGCTGCCTTGTTTCGGAGAATTGAAACTATTCATTTTACAATCGAAACGGTATTATTTCACGAACTATCACTATACTATGGCTTGAATTCAAGTTGTGGATATTGAATATCGGCTTGGTCTCGTGTTTATTGTGTGGATTAGTACGCATCAGGCATACGATACCATCAACGTTAAAACTGTTTCTTACCATGAATAATCGGACAACTACTATGCCAACACAAAGCACATCAATACTGACCGAAGCAGAATATACAACGGCTCTCCGCCGCATCTATGACCTCATTCAGCAAGAAGTTCCTGCGGATTCACCTAAATTTGCGGAGCTAGATACACTGACGTGTGCTGTGGAATGCTACGAACAAGAGCATTTCCCGCTCCCGTCGCTTGTTGCGTAGATACCTTTGAACAAAAACGCCCAACGCCTGTTAGAATCACGGTTCTAACAGGCGCTGGGCTGTTGTGGAGTGCAAAAAATTTACTCGCGCTCTGGGTGTGCGCCCCACTTTTCGGGAGAACGCCACAAGCCCGACAAAATCAGCTCGCGCATATACAAAAATTCTTTTGGTAAGCGGTCGTAAAGTTTTGCAAAAAGCTCTTCGTGCGAGAGAACTTCTGCTTTCCACGCTTCTCTGTCGACCGACATTAGTTCGTAGAATTTTTCGGGTGTGAAATCAAGTCCTGTCCAGTCAATATCGTTGTAGCGCGGCATCCAGCCAAGCGGACTTTCAATTGAAGAAGCTCTGCCGTGAACGCGCTCGACCACCCATTTCAAAATGCGCATATTATCACCAAAGCCAGGCCACATAAACTTTCCTTCGGCATTTTTGCGAAACCAATTCACCACGAAAATACGCGGCGGATTCGAGAGTTCGCGCCCAATCTGCATCCAGTGATTGAAGTAATCCGCCATATGGTAGCCGCAGAACGGCAGCATGGCAAAGGGGTCGCGGCGAACCTGCCCCAGCGCACCAGCCGCAGCCGCCGTCATTTCTGAGCCAATCGTTGCGGCAGCGTACACGCCAAAATTCCAGTTCACTGCCTGATACACAAGCGGCACCGTCGTTGCGCGGCGACCACCGAAAATAAACGCGCTAATCGGCACACCATTTGGGTCTTCCCACGCCGCATCAATAGCGGGATTCAGGTGTGCGGGCGAGGTAAAGCGGGCGTTGGCGTGGGCGGCAGGGCGACCGCTATCGGGTGTCCACGCATTGCCTTGCCAATCAGTCAATGTCGCTGGAGGCGTGTCGGTAAGTCCTTCCCACCAGACATCGCCGTCGTCGGTGAGCGCGACGTTGGTGAAAATGCTGTCCTGCGAGCAAGAAATAATCGCGTTTGGATTGGTTTTCGGCGAGGTGCCAGGCGCGACACCAAAATAGCCAGCTTCGGGGTTAATGGCGTACAAACGCCCATCTGCGCCAGGTTTAATCCACGCAATGTCGTCGCCAATCGTGGTAATTTTCCAGCCTTTCATCTCTGGCGGCGGAATGAGCATTGCAAAGTTTGTTTTCCCGCACGCGCTTGGAAATGCCGCCGCAACGTAGGTTTTTTCGCCTTCGGGAGATTCCGCGCCTAAAATCAGCATATGCTCAGCAAGCCAGCCCTCATCCCGCGCCATGTTCGAGGCAATGCGCAGCGCGAAACATTTTTTGCCCAAAAGCGCGTTGCCGCCGTAGCCGCTTCCATATGACCAAATAGCGCGTTCTTCGGGGAAATGCACGATGTATTTTTGGTCTTTGTTGCAGGGCCATTGCACGTCCTGTTGTCCAGCTTCGAGCGGCATCCCGACAGTGTGCATACACGGTACGAAATCGCCGTTTGTGCCGAGCGTTTCCATCACTTTTTTACCAATGCGTGTCATAATCTTCATATTTACCACGACGTAGGGCGAATCCGACAGCTCCACACCAATATGCGAAATGTGCGAGCCAATCGGTCCCATGCTAAAGGGAATCACGTACATCGTGCGCCCACGCATACAGCCATCGAATATTTTCCCAAGCGTTTCCTTCATTTCTTTGGGCGCAATCCAGTTATTCGTCGGACCAGCATCTTGCTTGCGAATAGAACAAATGTACGTGCGGTCTTCCACGCGAGCAACGTCGCTCGGGTCGGACTTCGCATAGTAGCTATTCGGACGCTTCGTTTCGTCCAATTTCACAAATGTTCCTGCTTGAACGAGCTTATCACACATTGCCTGATATTCCGCCTCTGAGCCGTCGCACCAATAGACAGTATCGGGCTTACAGAGGGCAGCCATCTCGCTGACCCACTGGATGAGGTCGGAATGCTTCACATAATCGGGGGGCTGAACCACACTCATTGTTATGTCCTTTCTTTTCAAAAAAAATACGCTAAAATTTTATACACACTGTGATTACGAACTTGATTGCGTTGGTAATATCGTCAAGATGTACGGGCAGCGAAAAACATACACGGTGAGGACGAAATTACAAAAGATTTCCTTCTCCAACACGAGGTAAATCAGGCAGTGCAAAGATTTTTTGCGAGGCATCAGGGTCTGACTTTGGGGGACGCAGATGAAGATGATTGGATTGATGAAGATGATGAAAGAGCAAAAAACATCAAGGGTGCAGACACCGAGTGTTTTTTTAACCGTATTCTCGCGTTTCATAGCGTTCAATAAATTCTCGTACTGTTGCATCGTTACTGGCTCGCAGAGCTTCTGCTGTGCCGAAAAAATGCACTTTGCCCGCTTCCAGCATTGCTACGCTTTTGGCTACTTTATAGACAGAAAACATATCATGCGTAATCACAATTGAGGTAACACTGAGCTTTTGCGAGAGTTCGAGGATAAGATTGTCAATCTGTTCGGAGGTAATCGGGTCTAAGCCCGTCGTGGGTTCGTCGTAGAGAATATAGCTCGGACTGCCCACCAATGCTCGTGCCACGCCGACGCGCTTGCGCATCCCGCCCGATAAATCCGATGGCTTTTTATTCCGCAAAATCGCATATTCTTTCTCGAATAGGGGCGTATTGGCAGTGCTGATGTCGGGCAATAATCCCACCGAAGCCAGTACGCGCCGTGCTTCACCGTCTAGCACTTCCAAGCGGCGTTCGCCGTGTTCGTACAATCCCAGCACAACATTTTCGTAAACGGTCATGGAATCGAACAATGCTGCGCCTTGGAACACATAGCCAACACGCCGCCTCAGACGAAAAAGCTCCTCATCTTTCAAACTGCGAACATCCTTCCCATCCACGTGGACGCTCCCTTCATCGGCTGCAAGCAAGCCAACAATGTGTTTCAGCAGGACACTTTTTCCGCAGCCAGAACGTCCAATAACGCACATCGTTTCGCCGTCGGAGATATGGAGATTTACCCCGTTCAGGACACGCTTCGCGCCAAAAGATTTGTGGAGATTTTGTATGTGAATCATTGTGTCGGTCGGGTATGGTGCGACCATCCTTTATTTTTTATCCGATTGCGTCGGTCGCGATTGCGTCGGTCGAAAGAAAAAAATCACGCATTGCTAATAATCGTACCAACTGCCTCGCCAAGAACGAGTTTTTTCAAGTTGCCTTTTGTTCCCATGTCATAGACAAAAATCGGGATGTTATTTTCTTCGGCAAGCGTGAAGGCGGTCAAGTCCATAATGCGTAAATTATTTTCCAAAGCATGGCGGAACGTAATTTTATCGAATCTCTTGGCATTTGGATTTTTCTCAGGGTCGGCATCGTACACGCCATCAACGCGTGTTCCTTTGATGATGATATTGGCGTTAATTTCTGTGGCTCTCAAAACGGCGGTGGTATCGGTGGTGAAGTAGGGATTTCCTGTGCCTGCACCGAAAATGACAACGCGATTTTTCTCCAAGTGTCGCACGGCTCTGCGCTTGATATATGGCTCTGCTACTTGCGCCATCGTAATTGCCGTCTGTAGGCGTGTTGGCACCTTGCGTAATTCGAGTGCGTTTTGCAGGGCGATAGAATTTATCACCGTTGCGAGCATCCCCATATAATCCCCCGAAACGCGGTCAATTCCATGATGTTCGGCATTGATACCGCGATAGATATTGCCGCCGCCAATCACGAGCGCGACCTCCACGCCCAATTCATGCACTTCCTTGACCTCTTCTGCGATATAGCCTAAAACATTAGAATCAATGCCGTATTGCTGCGAACCCAAGAGCGATTCACCGCTTAATTTCAACAAAATGCGTTTGTAGCGTGGCTCCATAATGGACATATCCGTAAAGGGTGGGTGGAACAAAGTGTAGTAAGTGTGATGCTTCGCCGCTTGCCAGACAAGTACAGCAACGGCGGAAGCCTCGCAAAAATACTTGTTTCTTGAGCATTGCACAAGGAATTGTCGCAGGAAGTCGAGAAAAGAATACGGATAGAGAGTTTTCCCAAGCACGATACACGCAAAAAGGCTTTCCAGAATGATTCCAGAAAGCCTTTTTTTGAATGACGATACTGCGCACGCACAGCCAAAAATTCAGTCAATCAGCGTTTTTTTACAAATACCCAGTTGGTTTTGCTTGCAGCATCGTGGTAGAGATGAATCTGCACATTTGTCGGGCGCATTTTATAGGTGAAGGTGTAGGGCAAAGCGATGTTGAGATTGCCGCTTGCCAAGCCGTCCTTAAAACGACCAAAAAACAAGCGGTTGTTTGTGCAAGGTGCCACTTGGGTGAAGAAGTTCTTTCCTTCAGCATCCTTCGGTGCAATGCCTGCAAGCTCGGATTCGTATTTATTGTACAGCTGCACAATACCTGTCTCATCTACTTGCACAACGCCAAAATCTACAGCATCAGCTTTGGTGCGGTCAAGGGTGCTAAGAGATAGTAAAATATTTTCTGGAACAAAAGTATTCATCTGCAAAAATCTCCGTAAAAAGGAAAGTGAGGAATAATGGTACAATGGAAAAAGCTAAACAAGCGTTGCGTCTGGCTTTCAGTATTCTAAACACTATTCTCAACACTATTCTGAAAATCAAACTATTTCTGCCAAACCAAACCGCTCTCTGTATTCAAACCTTGCGTATATATCGTTCCTTCTTGCGCTGAGTGATATTTTAGGTCTCAAGTGATGCGTAGAGTGCGCTTAATTGCTCACTCATGCTCCGCATCATCGCAATGATTTCTTCGGGAATGGACGTACCGAGCGATTGCTCTAGTAGTTCTTTTTCCTCGTACAAAACACTCAATTGCTCGCTCATCCCCGCTTCTTCAAACAGGGTAGCATCATTATTCATAGAAATACTCCTCAGTCTTGAGTTATGAGAGATAAATGCGTCCGCAGACACACCACATTTGGTTCTAATGTAATTAAACCAGCAATTTTTACCAAAATATCTTTCACCTCAGGAAAACAGTCTATGGTATGGCGAACGAATTTTTGCTTTACTTATAAACATTTTTTGTATTTTTTTTGTTCCAATCAATTCAATATTAAAGACTAATTTGTAATCAGTCGAGTAAAGATGCGGAATGCATTCCGCACTCCACGTATTTTGCGAAAGTTTTACCCTTTTTTGGAGATTTAGTATGCACGTTCTACATCTGTACGCTATTGCTAGCTCGCACCTCAACAGCATATGCGCAAAGACCTCGAAACAGTCATCAATACTTGTGCGGGTGCTTTTTATTTGTTTTTGTATTGTTCTTCTTTTGCCACCCCTTGCACCCCAACTTTCGGCTCAACAAGAGCAACGAGTTACTGAAAAAAAAACGACAACCGATGAACAAGGACAAACGCACCAAACATCGTCGGTGACGGAAATGAAAGTTGAAGAAATTTTGCCGCCTCTTGCAAATATCATCCATTGCGGAGCATTTCGCCTTCCGTGGATGTATAATCTGAATTATGCCCGCGCCGTCTCAAGCACAGTAGCAATCGGCGGTGGTATTGAATTTCCTACAACCATCAATGGTGATGATATTAATGGCTGGGGGCTGGTTGGCGAAGTACGATTTTTTCCTGCAAACGTGGCATTACGCGGTTTTTATGTTGCAGGAGGATTGAATTTTCACAGCATTTCCCAACGCCGCATTGATTACCTCCATGGCAGCACACCACTAGGAACAATGCCGATAGTACAAACACGTACCTACGATTATACACCGCTTTCACTCGGCATTACCACAGGCTGGGTGCTGTTTGCATGGCGTGACTTAGCAATAGATTTGGGCTTGGGTGTAAAGCATCATCTCATTTCAGCACAATCATTAACGACAAATCCATATGGTTTTCGTGAAGGCTTGACCAATATGGGTCCAGAGATTTTTACAGGAACCGCTCCAACGGTACGCATCAATATCGGATATGCGTGGTAAAGCTGATTCGGATATGCGACACAAGCATCGAAAAGCAAACAATGCAATTCCATCAGGGAGGATTCCACTACTTGCTTTTTTTATGACCGTATTTTTTTGCATTGTAGAGCAGAATTTGGTTGGAAAAAATTGTAGAGAAAAAAATGTTGGAGAAAAGGATGTGAAAATGTAAGTTAGGATCTCTTTGTCCGTCATCATTATTCGCCCCAAACCTATTGCACTATGGATGAATCCTTGCTTATACCAATCAACTTACAAAAAGCTCTCGGCGATCGGCGTTCTTTTATCTCAGACGGAGCTGCCGAGCGTGTTCGTCTTGAATATTTTAAGCACACACAGCTCGGACAACTGGTTGCAAGGGCGCACTTTGGTGCAGAAACCGAAGGACCGCCAGGGCTCGTGCATAGTGCGGCTATTTCTGGCTCGCTGCTGGAAGCAATGATTTTTGCTGCGTGGTCGCAAGGCTGCGGTGTCTTGTCTATGCGCTTCTCAACGGCATTTAAGCAAATGCTTCCTTTGCACACGAGTGCGTTGATTGATACTGCTCTTGAAATGGATGGCCCGCGCCTCACTATTCGTGCTTCCCTTACAACGCAACACGGTATGCAATCTTCAATATATGCCGAAGCAGAAGGGTTGTTTATGGCAATTCCCGCTTCTAAATTCGGCGTGGATGGCGTGAAAGTCGCACAGATGTTTGCGGCATTATCCTAAAGAAAAACAAATCAAACTACCTGCAAGCCAGATTCTACCTGCACTACGAGCCTGTTTTTGATATTTTGCACTTTGAGAAGCTGTCGCCTGCAAGCCTTATGCAATCTACTGTGCAGCTGTTTTTCCCCTCAAGGTCGGTGAATGACAGCATAATTACCGCATCAGCAACGAAATAGCATAAATCACCACGCCCACCGTTCCACCCACCAGCGTTCCATTGATGCGAATAAACTGCAAATCGCGCCCAATGTAGAGTTCCACGCGGTCACTCATCGTATCGGCATCCCACTTCTTGACCGTATCGCTGATAATAGACGTAATCTCGCTTTTTCGCGCAATCACAAGTGCAACCAATGTTTCCTGCAACCAAGCATTGATGCGCCTCCGCACCGATTCATCTTCCAATAATGCGGTAGAAACTGATTGCAAACTTTCGGTAATTTGCGAGCGAATTTTCGACTCAGGACGCTCAATATCCGTAATGATGCGGTTTTTCACATCCGTCCAGAGCGAAGAAAAATACTGCCGCACAACAGGATTCTCCAACAAATCTTCCTTCATTTTTTCAACCTTTTGTTTGTACTCTTCCGACGTGCGCAAATTCGTGATAAACGTCTGCATCGCAGTATTGAAGCGTTGTCGAAGCTCGTGGTTGTAGTCGGCGTTCACATCGCGCAAGGTTTGTTCTGCCTTCGTGATGATGCGCTCGTGGATTTTATCATCCACAAATTTTGGCACGAACCAAGGGCTTTCTTCATCAATTTTCTGGCGGATAAATTCTTTGTTTTGGTCTAAAATCCGCTCTGCAAGCAGCAATCCCTCGTCCAGCAAGACCTGATGCCTATTTCCCGCCGTCAGCGCGGACAGAATATTCCCTGCAAGCGGCGCAACTTCAAGCGCGCGCACCCGCGTCGCAATATTTTCTTCCAAAAAGCGTTGGATTTCGTCATGCCGCAATGCGTTCAAAAGCTGCGGAACGCTTGATGTGATGCGGTTTGCAATCTCGGTAGAATTTTCGGGGTCGGATAACCAATCGGCGATGCGATGCGGAATATCCATTGTTTGGAGCTTCGTGGAAATCACTTCTGCAGTCAAAAAATTATTCTCCACAAAATTCCCCAAGCTCGCACCAATACGGTCTTTGTTCTTGCGAATGATGGCTGTATGCGGAATGGGAACATTCAAGGGATGCCGAAACAGAGCCGTCACCGCGAACCAATCCGCCAGCGCACCCACCATTGCTGCCTCCGCGAACGCCCGCACAAAACCTATCCACGCAGCAGTTTGAGGAAAATTGCGCTCAATGAGCAATGCTGCAAAAAACACGACCACCATACCAAGCAACAATGCGGTTGCTAGGCGTTTCATAGCGGCAAGGTCGCGCCGCATCTCGGCTTCATTTTGGATGGGGAGGTTCATGGTGCGCAAAAATTCAAGAGCGGAAAAAGGAAAATTGCCAAATTATTCTGGCAAGGAATACGCAAACGTATAGGAATGTTTGCCCTCAGCAACCGTGATGACAAAACTGCCCGAAAGCCCAGTCAATGCTTGTGTTCCAGAGTCTGGAACAACCGTCACGCTTTGCATTGGCTCACCACGATTCATGCTGGACGAATGCTGCAACACAAATGCGCCAGAACGCCCGTGAATACTGCCTTCCACACGCTCCATTGCCACATAGCCCGCAGAACCTTTTGTGTCGGTCATGGCAGAAACCATCTCGCCTTTGCTCGTGCCTTCGATATCGCCACTGAATTGTTTATCAATCGACATTCGCCCCATTTTCGCGCTTTCGTCGGTGTTGTAAGCTGGAAGCGGCTTCAGTTGGACGGTGAACGTTCCTTGTGCTTGTAAGGTTGGCATACGATATTGATTGAGAAAAAGTTTGAAAAATAATGAGCAATGGCGAGTACAATTACCAGCCTTGAACAATGCGGTGCAACAGTTCTGCATCCATCACATGACCGCCATCGAAGGGAATAAATTCAAAGTCCAAACCAAGCGAGCGATAGTGCGTAAGCATGGTTTCAAGCACCGTTGGCGTGATAAATTCATCTTCTTTGCCAATAACAAAGAGCGGTTTCATGCGGTTCAGAGCATCGAAATGTGCGGGCAGATTACATTCACGGGGAATATCGCCGCCCCAGCAAACAAGCCGCTCGGCGGAAATCTTTTCGTGAATAAGCCAGCGCGTGAGCGTGGTAACGCCTTGCGAAAAGCCGCAGCCCACAAGCCGCACTGTTGCTGGGTTTCCACCCTTTTGCTGTAATTCTTCCCAAATCGCCGCTTTTACATCGCTGAGATATTGCACGTATTCTGCAATCTCGCTTTCGCGCTCCTCTTTGGTTATCCACGATGCCCCAACGCGCGTCCATTCCTTGACGTAAAAGCGTGAAAGTGCTTCAGGGGCAACAATCACGCGGCTTCCGTCATCTAAAGGACGAAAATGCCGTATGAAATATTCCGCAAGCTGACCGTAGCCATGCACGGCAAACCAGATTTCACGGGTGTTCGCCGAAAGCTCGCCAAGCGTGTAATACCGCGCTGTTCGGCGGACGGCGATGTTGTGTTTTCGTGCCTGTCCTGATTGTTGTATTTCTTCGTTGGTCATGGGTAAAAATTAGATGTGAACGGTCAATGTATTTCTCATAACTGGTCAAGCCATGATTTTTTTGGACGCAGATGAAGCCCAGATTGAATGGATGAAGATGATGAAAGACGAGGAAATATTAAGGTCATAGGGATATTCGTTCTATCATCTTTATCAATCCAATCATCTTCAATCTGCGTCCCATCTTTGTTACTGAGACCTGAGAGTTACGATTCCTCGCTATCATTTTCATCATTAAACACAGCTCGCATTGGCTCTAAATGCCGCACAAATACTTGCACGGCGAGCAAAACAGTAAAAATACGAAACTGCGTCAGCGTTTGAAGTGGCACACGCATAAACGTCTGAATAAGCAGGTCTGGTGCGGTGTAGAGCAGAACTGGCGTTGCAAAGGTTGCCGTGAGAAGTCCCACGTAGTAATTGCGCCGAATCACCAAAAAACCCGTCAGCCAGCAAATCACAAATACCAAGACGACGAAAGGGTTAATTGCCGCCATCACACCAGCCATGACGGGCATTCCACGACCATGCCGCGCTTTCAAAAAAGGATTGTAATTATGCCCCAAGAGCGCGAAAAAGCCCGCAAGTGCTGGTCCCACAAACATTCCCTGCATGAGCATTGCGCCCGCAAGAACAGCAATGAAGCCCTTTGCAGCATCAATCACGCCCACCATTACTTGCATCCATTCCAGATTCGTGCGTTGCCAGAGCGCACTCACCGTTTGCTGGACGCTTTGGTCGTCCAGTTTTGGAGCGGCTTCCAGCGAATCGATGCCGCGCAATCGTGCAAAAATAAGTGCCGTTGGCAAAGAACCGATGCCAAAGCCGACAACCATACAAAGAAGAGTTTGAAAGAGCATACAACCTTGATAAAATCTAGTTTTTCAATAAAAATTCTGTTCACAATTTACTGATCACCAGCAATATTGACCCGCACCATTTCAACGCATTTGCGGTCTTGTAGCGTTACATACAGCGTTTTTCCGTCCTTGCCGCCGAAAGTGCAGTTGCTACAATCTTTGCCTTTGAGCGCAATTTCCCGCACCAACACGCCACGTGGCGAAAACACAGCAATCACGCCCTTCCCATAGCGCGTAACGTAAAGATTGCCCGCTTTATCGCATTTCATTCCATCTAATCCAAAATCCGTGAATTGCGTGAAAAGTTGCTTTTGTGAAATGTTCCCACGAGTATCCACGCGGTATTTCCAGATTTTGCGCTGCAAACTTTCATTCACATACAAGGTGCGATCGTCTGGACTGAGCGTCAAGCCATTCGTTGTTCCCATGTTTTGTTCGAGCAAAACTGCTTTGCCAGAAATATTTCCTGAAGCGAGATTTGATGAGCCTTGCGAGCCTTTTGTTTCTGGGTCAATACGCCAAAGTTTACCCGTGCTATCGCGCCAGTTTGGGTCGGAGGCGAAGAGTTGCCCGTTTTTGCGAATGCAGAGGTCGTTTGGTTGGTTAAATTCCTCAGAGTGCGCATAAATACTGACGTTTTTTGTGGTTGTATCTACACGCAAGACGTTATGCGCCTTGAAGTCCGCGACGTACAAAGCTCCGCGAGTGTCGAAGCGCAAACTATTCCCAACGCTGCCTTCTGGAAGGCGCACAAATACTTGCGTTTCGCCGTTTTCGCTCACACAGCCGATTGTCCCATCTTGCTCCAGATTCACCACAAACAAGCGTCCACGAGCATCAAGCACGGGACCTTCGCAGTTCCGCGTAAATGCTTGTTCGCGTGTAAGGTCGCGGGTGAGGAAAAGTTCGGGTTGTTGGGGAAATTTCAAAAAGAAAAAAAACGTCGAAGCAAGGAATAACGCGGCGTTGGTCATGGTAAGTGCTGTTGAGGTGAGTATCCGTTTCCGCTTCAAATTACGGAATTGATTGCAAAAGACACACGGAAAAGTTTCTATGAAGTGGTGCTGATTTTCGCAAAAGCAAGCAATCATGCGCCCTTTGGCAAGAAACCTCATTTACACATCTTCAGCATCCCGCTTTTCACCGCTTGAAATCAAGGTGTGAAAATGATAGACGGGAATGCCTGAATCGCTGATTTCAAGCTGTGCGAGACCCTTTATCGTCATGCTCTGCAATATCTCGTTTGCCTCTTCTACCGTGATATTCATTGCAATACCAACTTCGGTAGCCGTTAGCTTTGCAGTGTGCGCTTGGGCGAGTTGTAAAATTGAGCGTTCATGCTGTTCGTAGGCAAAACGAGCTGCCTTTTTTCTTGCCTGCAGAATCAGCCATACACCGCCCACAATGGGCGCAATACCAATGGTGATGAGCATAAAAATATCAGCAGGGCTAATCTTTGGCTTGCCGTCTGGGGTTTCAAAAACACTCACCAAGCAGCCGAGCGTCATAAACGCACCAATGCCAATGCAGATGCTGGCAATCAAGTAACGGAGACCGACACGGTATTGCATAGCGGTAAACAATGAAGGTGAATGATATGAAAACGCCGATACAAAGCGGGTTGTATCGGCGTTTTGTATTGCAAATAATTGATAGGCAGCAGCTTAATTCATCAACTCAAAAATACCCGCCGCACCTTGTCCGCCGCCAATACACATCGTTACCATGCCGTAACGACCGCCGCGCCGGCGCAATTCGTTGATAATTTGAACGCTCAATTTCGCACCCGAACAACCGAGCGGATGCCCAAGCGCAATCGCACCACCATTGACGTTCAGCTTGCCCTCTGGAATGCCGAGTGTGCGCACAACAGCGAGTGCTTGTGCGGCAAATGCTTCGTTCAGCTCGAACAAATCAATATCTTCAATTTTCAAGCCCGCAAGTTTCAATGCTTTCGGCACTGCTTCAATTGGACCAATGCCCATAATTTCTGGCGCGACACCCGATGTAGCAAAGGAAATAAAGCGTGCAAGCGGCTTCGCGCCAACAGCTTTTGCTTTTTCCGCGCTCATCATCACGAGTGCAGCCGCACCGTCCGAGAACGGAGACGCATTGCCCGCCGTTACCGAACCGCCCATTTTGAAGGCTGGTGGCAAGGTTGCGAGTTTTTCTGCGGTTGTGTCTGCGCGAACAAGCTCATCGGTGGCAAATTCAATCATTTTCGATTCCATTTTTGTACCGTTTAATTTATCAACGCGCACCGACACAGGTACAATCTCGTCTTTGAATTTTCCGTCCGCAATCGCTTTCGCCGCGCGAGCGTGACTTTCTGCCGCGAATGCGTCTTGGTCAGCGCGAGAAACGTTCCACTGCTCGGCAACGCGCTCTGCAGTCAAGCCCATGTTCATATACACGCCAGGGCGCATATCTACTGCCTTCATGTTCATAGATGGCTTATTTCCTGACATCGGCACCATGCTCATAGATTCCGCGCCGCCTGTAACGACGCACTCCGACATACCGCTCATAATGGACTGTGCGCCGAGCGCAATCGTCTGTAAGCCGCTTGCGCAGAAGCGATTCACGGTCATTGCCGACGCACTGTCCGGTAAACCAGCCAACAAACCCGCTACGCGAGCGAAGTTCAAGCCTTGTTCGCCTTCGGGCATTGCGCAGCCAAGCACAATGTCTTCCACCAATTTCGGGTCAATACCCGCACGATTGACGGCTTCTTTGATAGTGAGTGCCGCGAGGTCATCGGGGCGAGTATTTGCGAGTGTTCCTTTTTTACCGCGACCAACGGCGGTACGCGCTGTGCCGACAATTACTGCTTCTGCCATGATTAGAATCCTTGAATGAAGTGAAATGGTAAGGGAGATTTTGAGTTGCTTTATTGAGCTTGCTGCTCGTCCAAAATAAGACGGAGAGCCTTGTCTAAGAGTGCATTTTTATCAAAAAGTTTTTCTATTTCTTGAGGTGAATGCGCACCTTCAAATGCCTCGCGGGAAGCACGACGAAGCGATGAAGCATATGCCTCTTCAAATGCTTCCTGCAATTCTGTGCGGATAAGGTAGTAACCACCTGCTTTGCGCCGTTTATTTGTGCGGATTATTTGCTCAGTTGCTCGAAGGATGGAGTCGTCCCACGAACGGGTTGTACGACGCTCCACGCTTTGCTTGATAAGGTGAATCAGCATGATTTCTGCAAAGGAGCTAATGCGCGTAATTTTGTCGTCTTTTGCCATGTCTTCCAATTCCTCCACCAGCATCATTGCTTCGTCGTACCGTGCTTCGGTAAGGTATTCTTTTAATTGCAAAAGTTCTTCCATAGACAAACTCCGCTCCAATTCTTGTGTTTGGAGGCTTTTGAAAAGTAAAAATTTACACAAACTGCTTCAGCACACGCACATCGTTATCGTACAGCAAGCGAATGTCGTCAATGCCCGTGCGCAAGAGCGTTACGCGCTCAATGCCCATGCCCCACGCAAAGCCAGAGTATTCTTCGGGGTCAATGCCGCCTGCTTTCAACACATTCGGATGCACCATGCCGCAACCCAAGATTTCAAGCCAGCCCGCATATTTGCAAATCCGACAGCCCTTACCACCACAAAGGAAACAGGTAATGTCCATCTCTGCACTCGGCTCAGTGAAAGGGAAAAACGACGGACGGAAGCGGTATTTCAGCTCTTTTCCGCCCAACATCGGACCATAAAACTGCTGCGCAAACGACACCAGCGTTCCTTTCAATTCCGCCAAACTCACGTTTTTGTCAATGTACAAGCCTTCCACTTGGTGAAATTCCGCCAGCGACCGTGCGCTAATTGCCTCGTTGCGATAAACTCTGCCAGGCATTACCGCACGAATTGGCGGCTTTTGCGATTGCATAAGGCGCACCTGCACGGGCGAAGTGTGTGTGCGAAGCAATACGTCTGGACGCGGCTTCCCAGCTTGGTCGGCGGCGTGCATGAAGAAGGTATCCTGCATATCCCGCGCTGGATGGTCGGGCGGGAAATTCAATGCTTCAAAGTTGTGAAAATCATCTTCAATTTCTGGTCCTTCGGCGATAGCAAAGCCCATGCGATTAAAAATCGTGAGCATATCGTCCAAGGTCTGATGAATAGGGTGTTTCGGTGCATTTTGCCAGCGTCGTCCTGGCAAGGTCAAGTCCAGTGTCGGTGTAGAAGTCGCTTTGCTGCTTGTTTCCTCCGAAAGCCGCTTAAATTCTCCTTCGGCGAAGGTTTTGAGCAAATTCAATTCCTTGCCGACTGCGGGCTTTTCTTCTTTCGGAACATCGCGCAAACGCTCGGTCAGTTCCGCCAGCGTCCCTTTGCGGACGAGGTGTTTGAGGCGAAATTGTTCGAGCGCGTCGGCAGAAACACTGCTGCCGCCATTGCTTGCGAGCGAGGTAAGGTCTTGTTCAATAACCGTGCGAAGATGCGTAATTTCTTGAAGCATTCTTTTTGAAGAAGTGTTGAGTTTTGAATGTTGAGTTTTGAGTGTGCTTTACGAAAAGTCAAAAGTAGTTGATACATCAACTGAAACAACGTGCTATAAACTAAGAAATTATCTCCATCCTTCCAAGAACTACCTTTACTGTTCGCAAGCAAGCCTCTACAAGCCGCCATTGCTGATGAGTAGCGTTGCAGTGAGCGGCTCTGCGGTGTAATTACGGTAGAAATGCGGCAATGTTCCATCGAAGCAAAATTCATCGCCCGCTTTTGCGCGGTATTCGTCGTTGTTAATGACGATAAGCAGCGTTCCAGATTGCACCACGCCGCGCACTTCGCGTGAAAGGGTGCGCCCTGAAGGCAGCGTCGTGATTGGGTTTTCGGTAAGTTCGCTTGCTGGCGGGAGAAGTATTTCCATTAGACATTATCTAAATTAACAAGGTGCTTTACGGCGATGATTCTTGAAGTTAAAAAGACCGACCCATACTTCCATCACGACATCACGGAAATACAGT
>RDXM01000030.1 GCA_004292595.1 Candidatus Kapaibacterium sp.
TACATTGCCCAATATTTCAATATTGCCATTTACTTTACCATTGGCCCCGCCAGCGGCTACTAGTGCCAAACTACCGGCGGTAAGTGAGCCCACTACAGTAACATTGCCCTTCAACTCTATTATTGGGGCCTCAACGGTGGTTTTAACCGTGCTTTTACTAGTGGTTTCAGTTTCTGCTTGTAACACTATTTTACCAGTAGCATCTACTTTTAAAAGCTTCGTTTGGCTATTGTAGCTAATGGTAGTACCGTCCGCAAATTCCTTTAGCCAAGTGTGCTTATTGGCTTGGGTGCTAGGTGTATCTTCACTATTGTAAATGGCCCCTTCACTATTGTAAATGGCCCCTACTATACACCCATCATCCAGCTGGTCGTCCATTACGCAAGCTACTTGCTGGTTTACCTGGTACGGGTGATGATCCTTATACGTAGTGGTGCCATGGTACGCTATGGGTAACCAATCGGTAATTATATCCACATCGGCCAGCTGTACACGGCAAAAGCCGGGCTTTGCTTCGGTAACTATGCCTGTTTTATACATTGCGTAATCGTTTTACATCTAAATTGGTACTGTATCCACCACTACTATCCACGGTATGTACACTGCTTATGGCTTGGTAAATACCCGCTAATTTGCCCATGGCATTTATATGTAGGTTTACCCCTGCTACTAGTAATAAATTGCCCTCTACATCTACCCTGCCGGTTACTATTTTACTATTGGCACGGTGTAGGTTTACTTTGCTTTTACGGTTGGCCTGGGTTTCATTCTCGGCACGCTCCACGGTGTTTAAGTCATCGGGGGCGGTTTGCTGCTTACCCTCACGGGTGGTATACTCTACCCTTTTTTTATCCCTAGTGTAGTAGTGTACTACCTTACTGCTTTTAAAGGTTTGGCTTAGTTTATCGGTAACCCTAAAACTGCCTATTTGGTTACGGTTAAGGGTAAGTATATGTGGAGCATCTTCTAGCGTAAATAAGTCGGTAAATATCAAATCGTTGTTTCTCACATTCATTACATAGCCGTACTGTTTGGCAAGGCATTGTAAAAAATCTAAGTCGGTTTGCTGGTGCTGTGTTATGCGGTTAAAATGTATGGGTGCCACGGTGCCCACCACGGTAAAACCATGCTTTGCGGCTACCTGGTTTATTATTTGCTGCAAGCTTTTATTTTCGTGGGCTATGCTGGTACTGCTGCGTATGGCTTTGCTATAGTTGGCTGCAAGGCCCCGTATGCTTACACGGCTACCGCCCACACCATCGGTAAATTCTATTTCGTCCAGCGTAAACACACCACAGTTTAGCTGCAAAGCATCATCGTACAAACGTACTTGTAAGGTAGCCCCTTTTTCCGGATACCATTCATTAAACCATCTACCATCTTTGTTCTCCAGCGTTATATCTATCTCATCGCTTTGGGCTTCTAGCTTATCGGTATAGGTTACGGTTTCGCAAAATTGGCTAATATCCTCGGTAATGTTTTTACCATTGTAGCTAACCGTAAAATTGGCTTTTCGTGCTTGCATTTAGTTACGTTTCCATGGTGGTAAAAAACTTTCTGGTGGTAAGGCTGTTACCGTTTCCGCTATGGGTATTACTAGTGTGGTATTGGGTGGCAGCACGGGTGTAATACTAATATCGGGGTTGGCTTCTATTATTTGGCCATACCTATCCGGCTGGCCGTAGCACTCCATGCTTACATTATCCCATCGTTCCCACCCCTTGGTGGTGTAAGTAGTAAAAGGCATTAGCGGCGGGTAATTTGGGTTATAAAATTGGGTGTGTTTAGCTGGTTTAGCTGGCGTACACTATCGTTTATTTGTGTGCCTACTAGTGGTGCATTGGTAATGGTGCCATTCACGGCCAAATCGTTCAGTAAACTATTTAAAATACCATCCAGTGCTAGCGTACCACTGGCTATGGCTTGTATATTGTTTACGGCATTGGTGGCCGTGTTTTGCAAATTGCGTAGGGTAAGTGTAGCCTGCTGCATTTGCCTTGCCATTTTTTTTACGGCTGCTTTGCTTTGCTCCCTAGTGTTGGCCTTAAGTAAATCGGTTTGCATTTGTATAGCTCCACCATTTAGTACATGTATTTGGGTATTGGCTATGCTTACGGGTGTGGGTGGTACAGGTGGCCTTACGGCTACGGGCGTACTATTACCCACGGCTAAGGCTCGGTTTATATTGGTTTGGTTTTGCTGTGTAGCCAAACTATCGGCACTGTACTGTTTTAGTGTGGCGGTAACGGTAACATCGTATGGAGTACCATCGGCATATTGGGCATTATACGCCACATCTAAAGTAGTAAGTACAAAATAGCCTTCTAGCCGTCCGTTGCCCCAGGTAAGTGGTAGCACGGTAGCTGCTTTGCGGGCTGTACGTAAATTGGTAAGGGCTTGCTGTACGTTTACAAACTCCTGCCGCAAAAGCATACCTATGTTTACTTCCTGTGCTTTCTCGCTTACGGCTTGCAAGCTTGGAGCACTTTGCATTTTAGCAAACTCGGCATAGTTGGTTTCCTCCTTACTAGTAAAACTGGTAAAGCCGTTCAAAGTTTCAAACACAATGTTCCCAAGGGTGGCGTACATAGTTATAGGTTTACACGGCTACGTTTAGCCATTAGCTGATTGTACATATTTTCAAACTCCTTTTTCAAGGCATCGGCCACGGTTTTAGCATCGGCACTGGTAGCACTACCGTATAGGTTTATGGTAGGGCTAAATACCATACCACCTCCACCAGTACCGGCACCTGC
>RDXM01000173.1 GCA_004292595.1 Candidatus Kapaibacterium sp.
TACAGCACGATGAGTTTTTTGACAATACTGTTTTTTGACAATACTGTAAGATGACGAAATAGGCAGCCGTACCGCCCAGTCTCGGCGGTGGAGAACAGCAATAAAGTCTTTCGCAAGAAAGCACCTAAGCCCTCCGTGAAGGTTCGACTCCTTCTCTTACAGCATTTTAATTGATAACGTCGCTTTACGCAAAAAAATTATAGCCCCCGTTTCTTCTTAACAGTGAGAAACGGGGGCTACGGTTTTTATACGGTTTACAACCTTATGGGGGAAATTTTTTAGGCATACTGCTCGGGCAAGCCGCGTGATAATAACTTTCGCTTCTTTCAACGCCGAAAATATGCGAAGCATATCGTCTTCGTCGGAAGCGGCAAATTGCTTGCTTTCTGCATACATATTGCTTTCCAGCACCAGAAAAAACCAGTTCCACCCTAGCAGAAAAGAATACCTGCAAATCTACGAATCATTCCGATTCTGTGCTATCTCACGAATCGCACGTTACGGAGCGGTGTTCAGCCATTCTTCAATAATCTGCTTCATGCGACGTAGAATCTGAACGACGCGCACAATTTCGTCTTGAGTAATGTCGAATGCACGACTGATGGTATAGGTGTTCTCGTCCAAAACAAGAAAAAACCACTGCCTCCCGATAACATAACTACCGTACATCGTTCTCTGCGGTGTATTGCGCTCTCTCGCGGCAATCATCGCCGAAAGCACCTGTGCAAGTGCATCGCGCCCGGGGCGGCGTTGGGGCTTGTATTCTTGCAAAAAAAAGAATGGCACTTGAGGTTCTGCCTTGCCTGTTGCCACGACGTAATCCACAACGCCGCTAATTACCTCGCCTTTGATGGTTGCTTTGATAGTGCGCTCTAGAAAACCTTTATATCGTTGTTCATCAAAGGGGACAAGTGCTAGAAGAAACGCGATAAACTTCATTTTCAAGTCCTCTTCGTTCCAGAACTCAATGTTTTGGTAGGCATTTTTGCGTAAGCCCTCGAGTACCTGCCTGTCAGCCTCGGTGATTTCACCAGAGGCACTGAGCCATGCTTCGAGCGTGGGATGCTGAAAGGTTTGGTGAAGGCTGAAGTATTCTTCTACCTCATCTATCGTCCAGCGTTCAAAGGATTTCATCGTTGTTCCTCTTTGTAAATTTGTGTATGTTGAGCGGGGGAAATACCCGCAAATCTACGAATCATTTCTCTTCTGTGCTATCTTGTCCTCTAGGAATTACGATGAATACACCCTCACACCGCGCACAAACCTCTGAATACCGCTTCAGTGCTGAATTACTCAACACTCTTCGCAGCGCAAAGCGTGTCGCTGCGCTGACGGGCGCGGGCATTTCCGCCGAAAGTGGCGTGGCGACTTTCCGCGACCCGAATGGCTTGTGGTCGAAATTTCGTCCCGAAGAGCTTGCCAGCATGGATGGCTTTTTGAAAAATCCGAACCTCGTTTGGGAATGGTATCAGGCGCGGCGCGAGGTTGTTGATAGCGTGAAACCTAATCCTGGGCATTTTTCGCTCGTAGAAATACAGAAGTATTATGCCGCAAAGAACAGCGAGTTTACACTCATCACGCAGAACGTGGATAGATTACACCAAGCAGCAGGCAGCCACAATGTGGTGGAACTGCACGGAAATATCATTGAAAATTACTGCTCGCGCTGCAAAGAACCGCATGAATACCTGTACGCAGCCAATCCCGCACAAAAAGAACCGCCACGCTGCACCTTCTGTGGCGGAATGGTGCGCCCTGCGGTGGTTTGGTTTGGCGAAATGCTTCCTGTGGATGCTCTGGAGACCGCATCGGAAGCGGCTTCTCGGTGTGAGGTATTTTTTAGCATTGGTACGTCGGCGGAAGTATATCCGGCTGCTGGTTTGCCGCTCGAAGCAAAGCGCAATGGTGCGCTGTTTATTGAGGTCAATCCCAACGAAACCGCCATTTCGCGCTATGCCGATGTGCGGATTAGTGCGCCTTCGGGCGAGGCGTTGCCTGCTTTGTGGGAGGCAATGACAAAAAACTCTTGAAAATAAAAAGCCGAATATGCAACACATCGTGTGTTCTCTGCATATTCGGCTTTGTTTTTGGAGAAAGTGCGCCCCTCAACGCACAGTGTCGTGATAGGTAGGGCTACGCATCAGCATTTCTGCGGGGGCTGCATTTCCTTCTCCAAATTGTTCGGATATTTTTTCGTAGAATACATCGCCTCATTTTAGTTCAAATTTCAGATTTCATCCTTTCTTCATCTCTTCCAGCCCTTGCGCAAAAGCAACACGCGGTGTGTAACCGAGTTCTTCTTTTGCAGCGCGAATGTTGTAGCGGCGCGGCATACTGACAAAAGACATCTCAAAACGCGAAAGCGGCGGAGACGCATCAAGTTTGAATACATTCCAAATTCCTTCGGCAAGTGAAGCGATCAACCGCGCAAGACCAATAGACGTATTTTTTTCTGGTGGTATCACTCCTTGCGTTGCCACAAGTGCAGTGATAAGCTCACGTACAGTCTTGGGACTGTCGTCGGTGATATTGTAAATACACTTGTGCCGTCCTCGCGTGAGCGCACAAATAATTGCCTCCACGACGTTATCTATATACACACATTCTATCACTGTTTTGCCGCCGTCAATCCATCGAAATCTGCCTGTTTTCATCTTTTCCAGCAGTATTTCTAAGGCAGGAACACCCTTGCCCCAGATAAACGTTGGACGCAAAATCACACAGTCAGTAATGCCCTGAGAGCGCATAAGTGCTTGCTCGGCGAGCTTTTTTGCTTTTCCATACAAGGAATTTGGCTCGTCGGGATATGGCTCCTGCTCAGTAATATCCAGAAGCGGCTTTGTGGCTTGCAAGACAGATTCCGAACTGATATAGATAAAACGACGAACATTATTCTCGGCGGCTGATGCGTATAATTCGCTTGTAGAGCGCACTATATCTCGCTCGAAATGTTCCCATTTGCCCCAAAACTCAACGGGCGAGGCAGCATGAATAACAACATCGAACTTGCTCAGTGCGCGTTCCCATTCGGGAATATTGGTCAATTCGCCGATAAGCGGCGTTGCACCCAGACTTTTCACTATGTCGGCAGCTTCCAGCGAGCGAGCGAGCGAGCTTACGGTGTGTCCGTCGCCCACAAGCCGCATAATAAGACGCTTTCCAAGAAAGCCGCTTCCGCCTGTTACAAAAATATTCATGACCCTAAGCAATTTGTACGTGTTGAGTTTGCTCGTGAATGCCGCACAACGCTTGTATTCATACGTTGTGTGCATTTCTCAGCCCCCAGATTCCATCTTTTTACTTAGTACACGACAAAAATCTTTCAATAGTGGCACAGACATTCTTGTCTGTGAGTGTTGCTGCGCGGTTCATCTGTAATACACAGACAAGAATGTCTGTGCCACTGAAGCCTGATTTTATCAACTCTTCAAGAGTTTTGTCGTGTACTTCATCCTTTTACAAAATTCCTTCTAATTCCGCTTCGCTGCTGACCAAGACCGCGCGACCTTTGCTGCCGTCGAATCCACCCACAATGCCTGCTTCTTCCAACTGGTCGGCAATGCGGGCTGCCCGCGAATAGCCAATTTTCATGCGGCGTTGAAGAAACGATGTCGAGCATTGCTGATGCTGAATGACAAATCGCGCTGCTTCTGTGAAAAGCTCGTCGCGGCTGTCGGTGCTGCTACCAGAACTATTTTTTTGCGTTTTTTCGCTCACCGACGGCAAGAAATATGGCTGCGAATAGCCTTGTTGCTGGCTGATGTGGTCGCAAATCCGCTCTACTTCATCGGTTGAGAGATACGAATTTTGCAAGCGCATCGGCTTTCCTGCGCCGCCGGGCGTGAAGAGCATATCGCCATTGCCCAAAAGATGCTCTGCACCGTTGGTGTCCAAGATCGTGCGCGAGTCAATTTTTGAAGAAACTTGATAGGCAATTCGCGCTGGAAAGTTTGCTTTAATCAAGCCCGTAACCACATCCACCGACGGACGCTGCGTTGCGACAATCAGGTGAATCCCGACCGCACGAGCAAGCTGCGCAAGGCGGCAAATCGGCTCTTCTACGTCGCGGGAAGCAGTCATCATCAGGTCTGCAAGCTCATCCACAATGACCACAATGTACGGCAATTCGCTGTGAACAACCTCAGAGGTGTCTTTGTATCTGCCTTCGCGGACTTTTTGATTGTAGTCCACGATATTGCGCTGACCAACTTTCGCAAGCACATCGTAACGGCGTTCCATCTCGGCAACGACCGATTTCAGCGCGAGAACAGCATTTTGCGGATTCGTGATAATTTTCTCGTCAATGTCGGGACACACCGCAAGGAAATGGTTCGCAAGCGAGCGGTACTGCGACATTTCGACCTTTTTCGGGTCAATAATCACAAACTTCAAATCGTGCGGGTGCATTTTGTAGAGCAGCGACGCAATAATCGAGTTAATACCAACGCTTTTGCCAGAACCCGTCGCTCCTGCAATGAGCAAATGCGGCATCTTTGCGAGGTCTGCTGCATACACGTCGCCGTGAATCGTCTTGCCAAGCGCGAGCGGCAAACGCTGTGCGGCATCCTGAAACTCTGCCGTATCAACAATGCTGCTAAAGCGCACCGCCGTTGCTTTGTGATTCGGAATCTCAACGGCAACCGTACCACGCCCCGGAACAGGAGCAATGATGCGGATTCCACGTGCTTTCAAGGCAAGCGCAATGTCGTCGGCGAGGTTTTCAATTTGCGCTACTTTTACGCCGGCGGCTGGCACGAATTCGTACTGCGTAACCACTGGTCCAGGCGTAACGTTCAAGTTTTCAATTTCAATTTTAAACGTGCTGAGTTTTGCTTGCAAAATGCGAGCTTTTTCCTGCAATTCTGCCTCGTCTACCGTGCTGGAAGGCTCTTGCGGAACGAGCAAACCCAAGTGCGGCGGCGTGTAATCAATTTCTTCATCAAGATGCTGCTGCGGCATGAAAAGCGGTTTTGCAACCACATTTGCCATATGGGAAGCATTGCCTGCCGTGCGAATGTTCATGCGGAGTTCAGCGTTTTGTTGTGCGCTTTTTTCTACAATCTGTACTGCACTGTGGGCAGCATTTTTTTCTGCTTCGGCAGCGTGAAGTGCTGCTATTTCCGCAAGCCGCTTCGTTACTTGTTCTTCAACGCGCTCGGTCATTTGTTGCTGCATTTGCTCACGTATTTGATGAAGCACAATTTCGCTGACGTTTGCGGTGATATTTCCTGTCAGTTGGGCAGTGAATTGTTCGGTCAAATCCGCCGCAACCTGCTTGGCTATGCGCTCGGCAACATCAAAAGCGACATCGTGTGCGACTTCGTGGGCTACTTTTTCCGCAACTTCGCCCGCAACCTGCTCCGCCATCAATCCCGTCAAATGCTGCAAATTGCGGCGTTCTGCGAGTACATCTTCGGTGGTTACTTGGTTGCTTAGTGCTTGATTGCTTGGTGCTTGGTTGCTTGGTGCTTGATTGCTTGGTGCTTGATTGCTTGGTGCTGGCACATTTTCTTCATCCCTCATACTTCCGATTTCATCCCTTACTTCACCTTTATCGTTTTTTTTTTCGACAAACGTGATAGACGCTTGCGAAGGATAGGCGAAACTTGGTGCGTGGATGGTGGTCTGCGGCGTGGAGACGCTAATCGTTGGTGTACTGGGAGAAGCAGCATTAAGGCGATGGTGCGGAAAGTGAGGCGTATGCTGTTGTTCTGCTTGCGAGCCATGCGCGGAAAGCACTTCCGATGCGGCTTCTGAGGCGGTATCGGTGTACTTGGTAATAAAGTCGCGGCGAATGGATGCAAGCGGTTGTTCGTTCTCGCTGCTGCGTTGAAGGATTCGTGCGGGTTCGTCGGCATCAGCAAGCGTTGATGCAGCTTTGGGCATGACTTTTGCTGTTTTCGCGCTTAAAACCTCGTCGTCCATGATATACGACACTGCTTTTGGAGCTTCGGTAACAGTACCAAACATTGCTTTGGAAAGAGCATCCTCAGCAATGACTTCATTTGGATGAATTGTATCTACCAAAGCTCCATCCATACCAAGCATTTCATTGCTGGCAGTATGTGAAAATGTTGGAAATGTTGTTGTGGATGATTCAGAAAATGAATGCGAACTATCTTCAGCAACGACATCTGCTGCGGCAACGGGCATATCATTCATGCTTTCGCGGACGGATTGAGCAAAATCAGTGCTGCTTTTGGATTTCCATGCACCAAAGCGGGATTTCTCATCGTTGAAGCGAGCGATTGTTTTTTCAATGTTTAGGTCTAATGCGGTGAAAAGCGTAGCCACAAGCACTGCGGTCAAGGCAATAAACGCGCCAACGGTGCCGATAACTTGCCAGAGCATTCGTGCGATGAATTGCCCAACCGAGCCGCTCCATTCGGGGCGCATAGTCGGCATCCAAGGAACAAGCTGCAACACGCCTGCGAAGCTGGCAAAAATTGCCGTTCCAACAAGTGCGAGAGCCGTTCCTAAAAGAAGTTTGTCGCTGTAGGTGCGGCGTAAAATCGCGCCCGACCAAAGGAACATCATTATCGGGAAGGCAAGAGCCGCATAGCCAACGGTGTAGTTGTAGATAAAATGCGAAATGCTTGCACCCACGTAACCAAGCCAATTCTTGACAATATATTCTTCTTGAGCGAGGATTTGTGCCGAGTTTGCGCCACGTCCCAGAGCACGTGCGGCAGTTCCTGTGCCTTGCGTATTTGCTTGTGCGGCTTGACTTGCAAGCGAAACACGAGCATTCGAGCGGTCTTCAGGGTTATACGACACAAGCGCGAGGAAAAGAATCACGCCCAAAACCGCAAGCCCGATACCAGCAATTTCTCGCTTGTAGGTGGTAAGAAAAGCTAGAAGAGCCTGTAGCTGAGGCTGGAGGCTGCTTGTACGATTGTTGTTTCCACTTTGCGGTGGTTGAATCTGTTGTTGAGCGGCTTGTTGTTGAGGCTTTCCTTGTTTCTGTTTGGTACTGTTCTGCTCGTGAGGAAGTTTGGGCATAGAATTACCAGAACCCGCACTATTACTTGCTTTGAGCGAGTTACTATTGCCATTACCATTACTAGGATTACCGCCCGAAACGCCGCCATGCTGCGGCGTAAAGCCATTTCGCGCCATGAGGGGCGCATCTAAAGGCTGCTGGAAAGGCGCAGTAATGGGCTGTCCTGCAATGCCAAACGTTGTATGTGCCGTTGATTTCATGCACTATCCTGAGAAAATAAATTCAAATGTGTGGTGATGAAGCAAGCAATAACAGAGCTTTGGGCGGTGTGTCCGCAGCAAAAATATTCACAATACTTGTCATCGTCGCATTCATCACGAAGAAAGGCGTTAATACACAAGAATAATTATCAATTTTTATGCCAGAATGAATTTTTCTTTGACGATACACAGATACTCTAAAATGCAAAACGGCTTCAGAGTCACACTCTGAAGCCGTTTTGTGCAGTTTTTTCCTCGTGATACTTACGTCCTATTTTGCACCCTCAATGCTTTTCACAAGCGCAGAAGAAATCTCATAAATTTTCTTGACGTTTTCCTGTGGCACAGGTTTGCCTTTTTCGATGTTCACCAAGTTCTTGATTTCACTAAACTTCGGGGTCATTTCTTTTACGAGTTCGTTCCCTTTTGCATTTGCACTAAGCGAGTTCAACTCGCCAATAAGATATTCGACCAGTTTTGGATTGCGGATAATACCCGTTGCATCGGCATTGTAATTGCTCGAAAGTGATTTTGTAACGACATTTAAGCCTTCCAACCAGCCGCCGATTGTTACTAAAATAGCAGCATCTTTATCAAGGCGATTGAGTTTTTCTTTCACGGTTGTTTGTTGGTCGTCGAGCATGGTGCGCACTTCCGCCCATTTTCCTTGCTTTACAAGGGCAAACATTTTATCGTTGAGTGCCTGTTCGATGTTCGCACCAAGTTTGCCGCTGAGGCCAGCAACGGTGGTTGCCATATCAGCAAACTTATTTTGGTCTTTGCCTTGCACTGCGACGAAGGCATCGCAAATACGTGTGCCGAGATTGAGCGCGGTCGTATATTTGTTGGTATAGCTACTTTTTTTATTGAAGGTCGGTAGCGATTTCCAATTTACTTGTGCTTTCGACAAGCTATCAAGATTATGGAAAACAAGCGCAGAAGGCGGCACATATACTTGCGCTGTTGCTTGCGAGAAGGTACTCGTCAGGCTGCCAAACGCAACTCCAGCAACGGTAAAGCCTGTCAAAAAGATGCGAGAAATGTTCATACGGTTATCTCTCCAGAACAAGGTGAAGAAGGTAAAAAATGTGTGTTATTTGCAAATATTATGCTACTTGACAATATGATAAATGCTGAGGTGTGGAAGTATGTTGTGCCTCTTTTTGCATTTATCGTTCATTATTTTTAGAGGAAAATCCCCCAAAAAAGGTTTATTGCGTTGTTTGGAAGTAGGGGCGCACAAGGCTTGGCAAATATAGGCAAAGTTTCAGATTTTCCTAATGATTTGCGTGGTGCGAGCGAAAGAAAACTGCACAAAAAAGCGTTCCTGTGCGCTTCTCATCACGACCAAGAAGACAACACGGGAACGCTGAACGCCTTCGCAAGAACCAATATCTCAAAACAAGTGTTTATGCTCCTGTTGAGCCAAAAAGCGATACTTTTACATTGATAGTTTCTGCTACTTTGCTCCCAACAATGCCTTTTTTTCCAGCAATATTGTGTTCTTTTAAGGACACAGAAAAATCAGATTTCACCATCACTACATCGGCGGGAGATTTTTCGAGATATTGAATTTCAATCGGGAACGACACAGCTTTTGTCACGCCATGCACCGTCAACGTCCCTTCTGCCATACCTTTTGCGATACCCTTCGGAGCAGCACTGGAGACAAGTTGCACACCAGAAATTTTCTTGATTTCAAAAACAATGCTTGGATGCGCATCGGCATCTAACCAATCTTTGCCGCGCAAATGCTGGTCGCGGAGTTCGATACCTGTTTGGAACGAGGTAATCGCTACCTCAATTTTACCTGTTGTTGCTTCGATGTTTGCGGGGTCAATCGTAAACGAGCCTTTTATGCCCGAAGCATTTCCTGTAATCTCTTCTAGCGGTGCTTTGCTGCTGAACGAAGCAATACTATTACCCACTTTATTGCTCACGGTAACAGTTTTTGTGCCTTTTGCCGACAGATTAAAACCAGTAGCAAAAAGAGTATTTGCGCCTAATACTGCGCCTACAACAAGTGTTGCAGAGATTTTGACGAATATTTTCATGGAGATACGTAAAAATTAACGAAAGTGTATTTATATTTTGCTTCGTGCGCCAATGCGAGTACAAACAAATCCCACGCCCGCGCAAAGAATAATCGCTGGAATACCATAATCCAAACCAAGCCGAAATTGCGGCTTCCATTCCACAATCTCTTCTTCAACGCCAAAATCAGGATTAATGCGCTTACTCACCACTTGAACCTTGTCTTTTGTGAAGACTTGCGCACCATGCGCAATCCAAACCCCAGCAATAGCAAGCACAATAGCGAACCAAATGCCGCCGAGAACTTTCCAGACCATACATTTTTCCTTGAAGCCAAGTACCCGAAAGTGAATATGCGCCTGAGAATGACTTATACCGTTTTGACTGTATTTTGAATACTTTGATTTGAGCAAGGCAGCATGCTGCCTTGTTTCGGAGAATTGAAACTATTCATTTTACAATCGAACTGGGTGCGCAACTCTGTGAATTAGAACGAAGAACCCATGAAAAAGATTAACGAAATGTTGTTTTTGATTGCTTGAATTCACGTTGTATGAAACGTTGTATGAATCCAACGCATTCCCCACCTTTATCCCTTTGCCCTTATCCTTCTGCCTTTCTTTAATGTCGCGCCACGCCGCCATCGACGTTAATTGCTTGCCCATTGATAATCCCTGATGCGGGCAAAGCGAGAAAGGCAACGACATTGGCAATATCTTCTGGCTCATCGGCGCGTTGAATGCTTTGCGAAGGAAGAATATGCTCCAAAATAGATGAACTCACGCGCCCAGACTGCTGCGATTCTGGTCGCTGAATAGCAGTCAAGCCCACCGTTACAGCGTTTGCTGTAATGCCATATTTTCCCACTTCGCTTGAGAGAGACCGCACAAAACCAATCACGCCCATTTTGCTCGTGACATAGTGCGTCAAATAGGGCGTTCCAAGCCACACGGTATCGGAGGAAAGAGCAATAATGCGCCCGAAACCGCCTTCTTTCATCGCGGGCAGCACTGCTTTTACCGAGAGAAAAAGGCTGTCTAAATTCAAACTGAGCATATCTTTCCATTGCTCGAAAGAGAGCAATTCAAACGGCTCTTCTTCGTATTTGCCGACGTTATGCACTAAAATATCAATTCTACCAAAGGCTTTCATCACTTCTTCCGCCATGCGCTGCGTATCGGCGGGCTTGGTTGCATCGACCTTCACCGATAGAACCGTCGCGCCAAGTGCCTCCAAGGCTTGCTGCGTCTCGCTTGCATCGGCAATATCCGCAATGACAATCGTTGCGCCCTCTTCGGCAAGTCGTTCGCAGAAAGCGCGTCCATTTCCGATGGCGGCTCCGGTGACAATAGCTACACGACCCTGCAAGCCGCGTTCAAACTGGTGTAATTGCATGAACAATGAAAAAATAAATCACAAAAATAACGACGCGAACTACCAAGCGCGAATTTACACACTTTTGCGAATAAACGCTAGTTTTCGTGAACGCAGACGAAAGAAAAAGCCGCATCATCAGTAATGAAGCGGCTTGAAGACATTTTTTTTACAAATTTTACTTCACAACAAAACTGAACAGTCTTTACGAAAACGACGATTGCGAACTGCTGTAGCCCGCACCACTTCTCCGTCGCACAAGCCAAACCACCAAAAATACAATACCGCCCATGATGAACAATCCCATGAACAAACGGAAAAAGGAGAACGTCGGCGGATAGACTTCCATGCCGCCACTAGGATTGGTGATGTACACTGGGCGCGAGTAGTAAAATGCGGGGTGAAACGGCATTGACCACATCATGGACGTGCGTCCCATCAAGTAGCCCGTCATTAAGCCATCACTGTAACCGCCATAGCTATGCACCATGTAGGGCGAGCTTGCGCCTGGAACCGTCATCGGCGAGCTTTGGCGCGGAACACCGTAGGAATTGCGATAATTCGTGCCAGCAATCGCCGACTGCGGACGCGCACCACCAAAGCTACCACGCGACATTCCCGACGACGGTGCAACGGAGCGATTTCCACCAAAACTTCCGCCCGGAGCCGCAGGACGACTTGGTGCATATGAGGGCGAACGACTTCCACCAAAACTTCCTCCACCAAAACCACCGCGACGACGCTGCGCATCGGCTTCGGAAACAAGCAAACAAAGGGCGAACAGGCTGATAATTCCACAAGCAACATATCGTTGCAAACGCGAGAAGAACTGCTGTGTGTACATAAGACGAATTGAGGTGAAAAAAGTGAAAGGACAATGACAAAATGTATTCTTAGCTTTTTGTGTAGCTGATTTCGGTAGTGAAGAGGGGACGCAGATGAAGATGATTTGATTGATGAAGATGATAGAATGAATATGCCTGTAACCTTGATGTTTTCTGCATTTTCATCATCTTCATCCATTCAATCATTTTCATCTGCGTCCAAAAAATCATGGACGAATCTTTTTTTGTTATGGTACGCAAATTTCCGCATCCAAGTTTCATCAACGAATAATGGTGTCGTCTCGGCTGGGGCTGGTTGAAACAATCGTAACCCGCGCACCGCATAATTCCTCAATCCGTTGGATATACGCTTTTGCATTTGTGGGCAAATCTTCATAACGGCGAATGCCTTCGAGCGACGATTTCCAGCCCTTCACCGTTTCATAGACAGGTTCGACGCGCTCCAGCGTAACGGCATCGGCTGGAATGCCCTTCAATGCTTTGCCGTCGAGCATATAGCCTGTACAAATCTTGAGTTCGTCGAAGCTATCCAGCACATCCATTTTGGTAATCGCGATTTCGCTAATGCCATTCACCATCACGGAATAGCGGAGCGCGAAGGCATCCAACCAACCGCAACGACGCGGGCGACCAGTTGTCGCGCCAAATTCATGCCCAATGCGGCGTAAATCCTCGCCCGTAGCGTTTTCCAATTCCGTCGGAAAAGGACCATTGCCCACACGCGTCGAATACGCCTTCACAACGCCGATAATTCGGGAAATCGCTGTCGGCGGCACACCTAAACCTGTGCAAGCCCCGCCACTCGTGGGATTGGAGCTGGTAACAAACGGATACGTGCCGTGATCCACGTCCAAGAGTGCGCCCTGTGCGCCTTCGAGCAAAATGCGCTTGCCGCTTTGAATTGCTTCGTGCAGAAACAAGGTGGTATCAGTGATGTAGGGGTCAATCAAGGTATCGAATTGGCAATATTCATCGGCAATTTTTTCTGCATCTAACTGCTCGTAATCGTAGAGTTTGTGCAGGACGTTGTTTACTTCAGCAATTTTCGCTCGCACTTTTTCGGCAAAACGCTTGCGGTCGAGCAAATCCACAATGCGAATACCAGAGCGGCTCGCTTTGTCGATATACGCAGGTCCAATGCCGCGTCCCGTCGTGCCGATAGCTTTGCCGCCTTCTTTGGCAGCACTTTCGCGCTCGCGGGCTGCATCCAAGAGCTTATGATACGGCATGATAAGATGCGCCCTATGGCTGATAAACAAACGTCCCGCAATGCTGACACCGCTTTCTTCCAGCATTTTGATTTCTTCCATAAGTGCAACGGGGTCAATAACCACGCCGTTTCCAATGACGCAATGCGCCTCTGGATGAAGAATACCCGATGGAATGAGGTGAAGAACGTATTTTTTGCCGTCAATCACGAGCGTATGTCCAGCATTTGCGCCACCTTGATACCGCGCAACAATATCGGCATCTTTCGTGAGCAAATCCACCAACTTACCCTTGCCTTCATCGCCCCACTGCGCTCCGACGATAATTGAAACACTCATAGTAGAAAAATATTAAAATTTTCAATAAATGGTAGCGCAGACTTGAAGGTTTCCCTCAACCTGTCTGCGAGTTTGGCGCAAGTGGCGCAGACAAGAGTGTCTGCGCTACCGAAGCCAGAAATTTTACTGCTCATTCTCATTCAAAAATCAACACTTAGCACTTAAAACTCAACACTTCTTCCACGCTATTTTGCTTGAATCTTGAGAAATTTCCGCTTGCCAACTTTGAACAAACGCTGCTGGGAAATATCCACCGTCGCGGTAATTTCCTGCACGCGCTCGCCGTCAATCGAAACGCCGCCGCCTTGAATCAAGCGTCGCGCCTCGCCTTTGGAAGGTGCGAGGTTGGCAGCAGCAAGAATATCCACGACAAGAGCGGGATTTGATGAGACTTCCAGCGCAAATTCCTCAATTTCATCGGGAACATCTTTTTTCACAAACATTCGTTCAAATTCCTCAAAGGCAGCTTTGGCGGCATCCGCGCCGTGATACCGCGCTACAATGCCCATCGCAGCCTGTACTTTTGCATTGCGAGGATGCACACTGCCATCCGCCAAACCCGTTGCCATTGCTTGCACGGCGGCTTCCTCAGCAAATGCGCCGTAGCGGAAATAGCGGGCAATGAGCGTATCGGGAATAGACATCGTTTTGCCAAACATTTCACGCGGCGATTCGGCGAGACCGATGTAATTGCCCAGCGATTTGCTCATTTTCTCAACGCCGTCCGTGCCTTCCAGAATCGGCATCGTGAGGATGCACTGCGGCTCTTTGCCGTAGGCGCGTTGCAGCTCGCGTCCGACGAGAAGATTAAATTTTTGGTCCGTGCCGCCAAGCTCCACATCCGCCTCCAACGCGACAGAATCATAGCCCTGCGCAAGCGGATACAAAAACTCGTGAATGCTAATTGCCTCGCCCGCTTTGTAGCGTTTGCTGAAGTCGTCGCGTTCCAGCATTTGCGCAACGGTGAACTTTGCCGTGAGACCAATAATCTCGTAGGCACTCAGTTTACCGAGCCACTCCGAATTATAGACCATTTTCAAGCGTTCTTTCGAGAGGACGTGCGTGGCTTGTTCCATGTAGCTTTGCCCGTTTTGGCGTGTTTCCTCAATCGTGAGCGCGGGACGTGTTTTGGAGCGTCCAGTAGGGTCGCCGATAACGCCCGTAAAATCGCCCACAAGCAGTACCGCCAAATGCCCAAGGTCTTGAAACTGGCGCATTTTCCCTAGCACCACCGCATGACCCAAATGCAGGTCAGGGCGGCTGGGGTCGCATCCGAGCTTGATGACAAGCTGTTTCTGGGTTTTCAGCGAGCGTTCAATTTTTTGCGCTAATTCTTCCTGCGGCAAGATTTCATGCGCTCCAGAGCAGATAATATCCATTTGCTCGTTGAGCGGTGGAAAGTGTGTGGAATTGGCGGGAGAATGAGGTGAAGAGGTCATAGAATGGTGCTTGAGTAAAAATGTTTGGCACACGGCAACCGCTCTGTAGTGCTGGTAAAATCAGGCTTCAGTGGCACAGACATTCCTGTCTGTGTTCTCCTCTTGTACCTTGCACCAACACTCACAGACAGGAATGTCTGTGCCACTATGAAATTATTAAAACGACTGACTTTGAAGGTCGTGAAAATCACCGTAAATACAGCGTCAGCACAGAAATATCCGATGCCGAAACGCCCTGAATACGCGATGCCTGCCCCAGCGACAGTGGACGAATCCGATTCAGCTTTTGCCGCGCTTCGGTCGAAAGAGATTTGATAACGTCATAGTTCAAACTCTCCGGAATACGCTTTTCTTCATTCGCCGCAAAGACGCTTATTTCCTTCATTTGACGGTCAATATAGCCGCTATATTTTATTTCAATTTCCGCTTGCTGCACGACGGTTTCAAGCGTTTCAGCGAGATGCTCCTGCGCGGCAAGTGCCATATCTTGCGCACCGATGCGCGTTTGCCAATCAGAACGCTCCAAAAGTGGCTTCAGTTCAAGCGCGGAGCGTTTGGTGAGCATTTCGATACTGGCGGGTTCGGTAATCGTAGTTTCGCCGTGTTCGTGCAAATGCTCGTTAATTTCTGCGGGACGAAAGCGCGTAGAGCGCGTAAAATCAAGCGTCTGGCGAATGAGTTCTTCGCGCTGAAGCATTTGCTCGTAGCTCGCCGATTCGATTAAACCAAGCTCTTGTCCGTATTTCATCAATCGTCGGTCGGCGTTGTCTTGGCGCAACAGCAAGCGATACTCGGCGGCGGAGGTAAAAATGCGGTACGGCTCTTCGGTGCTTTTGTTCACGAGGTCGTCAATGAGTACGCCGATATACGCTTCGGAGCGTTTGAGCGTAAATTCGTCCTCGCCGCGCACCTTCATTGCCGCGTTCACACCTGCGATAAAACCTTGCGTTGCAGCTTCTTCATAGCCCGATGTGCCGTTGATTTGCCCTGCGAAAAATAAGCCCGAAATTGCTTTTGTTTCAAGGGAAAATTTTAGTTGAAAAGGGAAGAAGAAATCGTATTCCACCGCATAGCCAGCACGGAGAAGCTGCACGTTTTCTAAACCCGGAATCGTCTGCAAGCCGCGTAATTGCACGTCATCTGGTAAACTTGTCGAAAAGCCGTTCACATACACAGAGTTTGTGTGTAAGCCCTCTGGCTCCAGCATGATGTGGTGCGAGGTGCGCTCCGAAAAGCGATTGATTTTATCTTCAATCGAAGGACAATAGCGCGGACCACTTCCCTTGATGCGCCCAGTAAACATGGGCGAGCGGTCGAAGCCTGTACGCAAGATGTCGTGCGTGGTTTCGCTTGTTTCCGTTCCCCAGCAGGTAATCGTATTTTTCACCGATTTCGTGCGATGCGAGAAGGGAATGGGCGGCTCGTCGCCGGGCGCGGGATGTGTTTTGGAAAAATCAATACTTTCGGCGGCAACACGCGGCGGAGTGCCTGTTTTCAAGCGACCTTTCTCCAAACCGTAACTCGCTAACATATCGGAAATGCCTGTCGCTGCTTGCTCGCCAAAGCGTCCGCCAGCCGTTTGGCACATTCCAGTGTGCATGATGCCATTCAAAAATGTGCCGCCACACAGCACCACTGCTTGCGCTGTGAGTTCTGAGCCGTCTGCAAGTTCTACGCCCGTTACCTTGTCGTGCTGTACCGTGATATTCACCGCCGAACCTTGGATAATACTGAGGTTTGGGGTATTTTGTACCAATTCCTGCGCATACTGTGGATACAAATCTTTGTCATTTTGCGAGCGCGGCGACCACACCGCAGGACCTTTCGAGCGATTGAGCATTTTGAACTGCACACCGCTTTTGTCAGTAATGATGCCCATTACGCCACCGAGCGCATCTAATTCCTTCACCAAATGCCCTTTTGCCGTCCCGCCAACAGCAGGATTGCACGACAAACGCCCAATGGAGGAAATATCCATTGAAATTAAACCAACGCGCAAGGGACGAGCATGGAAGCGGTGTGCGGGATTGCACACGCCCATCGTCGCGGCAGCAACGCTGGCTTCTATGCCTGCGTGCCCGCCACCGATGACGAGAATATCAAAAACGTTGTTCATGGTGAAATGCGATGAAAATATTTTCTTGGCAATCGGGCAAATGTGGTGCATTGCTGCTTCTCCATTGTACCCATTGCAAACTTACACCTTTTTCGTACCAGAAAAAAACTTTGGCAGTATCAAAAATATTTCCCATATTGCGGTTCTTATTGGTTTCAAAACATTGCTAAAAATGTTTCAAACGCCCCCTTCGGAGAGATGGGTGAGTGGCTGAAACCAACGGTTTGCTAAACCGTCGTAGTTCGCAAGATCTACCGAGGGTTCGAATCCCTCTCTCTCCGCCCACAAAACAAACAAGCCCTTGTAATTCAAATAATTACAAGGGCTTGTTTGTTTTTAATTATAGACTAAAAATACACTTTTTGAAATTCTTATTGGTGTTCCTTGCATTTCCTTTTACTGCCAGTTTTTCCATTTCGGGGAAGTAGCGGGGAATAAGGGAAATTATGAACACTGCTTTGTTCATACGTTGCGCACGATAGCCCTGCCGTAAACAAGCTATCTTCCTGCTTGCTGTTGCTATCGTACAAAGAGGCATCAACCTTTTGGCATTTCCAATATCGCCTTTGAGGGAATTTTTCCGTGAGCAGCCGCTTCAGAAGTAGTTTGCAACTTTTTTTTTTCGTAACTTTTATATCTGTTCAATGATCCTCACCTAACCCAACATTGGTGTATGCCGCAGCCCATTCCTTTTCAAACAATTTCTTTACAAGATATTGCTCCAAGCACACATCACGGAACAAGCGGTGATGCGCTCTGGCACACGCTTCAGTTCGACGGTTTGCGTGTGCGTTTGGTGGAGTATTCCGAAGGGTATTGTGCCGACCATTGGTGTCAGAAAGGGCATATTGTTCATTGCCTTTCGGGAACGCTGACAAGCGAAATGGAGGACGGAACAGCGCACGAACTTCGCGCAGGAATGACGTATATCGTGTCCGATGATATGAGTTCGCACCGCTCGCGCTGCGCGGAGAAGGTGCAGTTGTTGATTATTGATGGAGATTTTTTGAATCGTCCTTTATGAAAAATCAGTATGAAAAATCAGTATGAGCAATTTCAATAAGAACTAACAAATCAACATTACCCAAACACACCGTTTTATCAACCTTTCTAGCTTTTTTTGCTATGAGCCAACCCACTTCCCCACACCGCATAGCCGCAACGCTCCAAGCAGGCGGCAAGTCGCACCAATACTTCGATTTGAAGGCGTTGGATGCGAACAACGGCGGCAAAGTTGCAAAACTTCCGTTTTCGATTCGCATTCTGCTCGAAAACGCCATTCGCAATTTTGACGACCTTGCGACCAATAATTCCCACATCGAAACCATCCTGAACTGGCAGCCAAAGCCGCCCGAAGAGGAAATTCCGTATATGCCAGCACGGGTGCTGATGCAAGATTTCACGGGCGTTCCGGCGGTTGTGGATATTGCTTCCATTCGCGCTGAATACGCCCGCAAAGGCGGCAATCCCGACGACGTGAACCCGCTTATTCCCGTAGATTTGGTCATTGACCACTCCGTGATGGTGGATTACTACGGCACGCCGGATGCGCTCAACCAAAACGTGGAAGTCGAGTACGAGCGCAATATGGAGCGGTATCAGTTCCTGAAATGGGCGCAAAAAGGATTCCGCAATTTCTCCGTTGTGCCGCCGGGCATGGGCATTTGCCACCAAGTAAATCTCGAATACCTTGCGCACGGCGTAATTGCTCGCGATGGCTATGCCTTCCCCGACACGCTTGTCGGCACGGACTCACATACGCCGATGGTGAACGGTATCGGCGTAATTGGTTGGGGCGTTGGGGGCATCGAGGCAGAAGCAGCCTTGCTTGGACAGCCGTCGTTCTTCCTGATTCCCGAAGTGATTGGTCTGCGCCTCACGGGCAAGCCGCCGCTCGGCACAACCGCTACCGACCTTGTTCTCACCATCACGCGCCTTCTGCGTGATTATGGCGTGGTGAATAAGTTCGTGGAAGTGTTTGGTCCGGGGCTGGACAACCTCTCCGTTACTGACCGCGCAACGATTAGCAATATGTCGCCGGAATTTGGTTGCACTGTAACGTACTTCCCGATTGACACGCGGACACTGGAATACCTCACCAAATCTGGTCGCCCAGCAGAACAAGTTGATTTGGTAGAAAAGTACGCAAAAGCAAATCTGCTCTGGCGCGAAAACGAAGACCAAATCGTTTATACGCACGTGCTGGAACTCGACATGAGTACCGTAGAGCCGACCGTTGCTGGTCCGAAGCGTCCTCAGGACAAAGTTCTCATGCGCAATTTGAAAAGCACCGTCGCTTCCACGATGGACAAAACCTTTTCGCGCACCTACACCGAGCTTGCAGACCGCAAGGAAGGCGGCACGAACGGTTCTGTGCGGACGCTGAATGTGGAAGGTGAAAATTTTGCGATTGCGGACGGCTCGGTGGTGATTGCCGCTATCACAAGCTGCACCAACACCTCCAACCCCGATGTAATGATTGGTGCGGGTTTGGTGGCACAAAAGGCAGTTGCGTTGGGCTTGGAAGTGAAGCCGTGGGTGAAAACCAGTCTCGCGCCCGGCTCGAAGGTGGTGACGGAATATCTGAAACGCGCCAATGTGTTGGGCGATTTGGAAAAACTCCGCTTCCACGTTACGGGCTACGGCTGCACGACGTGTATCGGCAATTCGGGACCTCTCAACGCGCCGATTGCCGCAACGATTGACAAAGGTGATTTGGCGGTAGCTTCAGCACTGTCGGGCAATCGGAATTTCGAGGCACGGGTGCATAATCAAGTCAAAATGAACTTCCTCATGTCGCCGATGCTCGTTGTGGCATTCGCGCTTGCAGGGCGCATAGATATTGACATGGAGACCGAGCCGCTTGGCACAGGCAAAGACGGCAAGCCCGTTTTCTTGAAGGATATTTGGCCCACCAACGACGAAATCCACACCGCCGTCAGCAATGCGCTCAAAACCGAAGACTTCGTAACTCAGTACGGAAGCGCGTTTGCGGGAGGTCAGGAATGGCAAGACCTCGTTGCGCCGACGGGCAAAGTGTTCGATTGGCAAGAAAGTTCCACATACATCAAAGAATCACCGTTCTTCAAGGATTTGCCTGAAAAACCAAGCGACCCAAAAGACATCACGGGCGCACGGGTGCTGCTCGCGCTTGGCGACATGATTACGACCGACCACATTTCGCCCGCAGGCGGCTTCAAAGAAGGCACTCCGGCTGGGAAATACCTGATTGGGCGCGGTGTGAAAAAGGAAGATTTCAATTCCTTCGGCGCACGGCGCGGACACGATGAAGTGATGATTCGCGGCACATTTGCCAACGTCCGCATCAAAAACGCACTGGCGGACAAAGAAGGCGGCTTCACGACGTATCTGCCAGAGAACGAAGCAACGACGGTCTATGAAGCATCGGTGAAATACAAAGCGGCGAAAATTCCTGTGATGATTTTGGCGGGCAAAGAGTACGGAAGCGGCTCCTCACGCGATTGGGCGGCAAAAGGTACGTTCTTGCTGGGTGTGCGGGCAGTTATTGCCGAAAGCTATGAGCGCATTCACCGCTCGAATTTGGTGGGCATGGGTATTTTGCCAATGCAATACAAACCCGGACAAACCGCAGCATCGCTTGGGCTTACGGGACGCGAGACGTTTGATATTCAGGGCGTTACAAAGGGCTTAGTGCCGCTTGAAACCTTGACCATCAAGGCAACGCGCGAGGACGGGACGAGTTTCGAGTTTCAGGTAGATTCCCGCATTGACAACAAAATCGAAGTGGAATACTACAAGCATGGTGGGATTTTGCAGTATGTGTTGCGCCAGTTTTTGGCGCGGAAGAATGCTTAAGATGTAGTTGACTGGAAGCCGCACTGCTGCTCGTGGTGCGGCTTATATTTTTCAGCACTTTCTCAGATTTACCGAATGAGCAAGATTATTTCTGAACAAAGCATAGAACGTCGTGCATATTGGGTCAAAGAAATTCAAAAACTCAGTGGCAATTTTGCGGATGATTCTGAACGATTAGAACAGGAATTGGAGCAAGAAATCGCTACACAAGGCGTTCCCGTTCTCATAGACCATTTGCGGCTTTGCGGGAATATTCCTGAAAGTTACGGACACGATACAAGTGAAGAAAAACTCTATTCAAAATATACCGATGCATTGCTATCATTGTCGTACAAAGCATTGGGAATGAAAAGTTTGGTATTGAAGGAACGTGCCGATGCTGCTGACGTGGAAGCCTTTGCCGAAGGGTACAGTTTTGTTGCCGATGCAAAAGCATTCCGTTTGAGTCGTACGGCGAAAAATCAAAAGGACTTCAAAGTCCAAGCTATGGACGGGTGGAAACGAGGTAAACCGTTTGCCATGGTGGTTTGCCCAATCTATCAGCTTCCCAACACGTCAAGCCAGATTTACCAGCAAGCAACAACGCGAAATGTCTGCATCTTTACGTACTCGCATCTGGCATTGCTGCTGACCTATTCGTAACAGGCTGGAAGCACGAAGGCTCAACGGCTTTTGCAGCAGATTTTCGAGACGATTCCCGCGATGAACCCTTCAAAAAGTGCCGTTGATTACTGGTTGGCAATCAACAAAGCAATACTTTCTTTCTCAACAGAGATTCCGCCTTTGTGGAAAGCAGAGAAAGAAGCAACAACGGAATCTGTTACCATCGGCAAAGAAGAAGCATGGATATTTTTGGCTCAAGAGCGTGAAAAAATGATGCGTTTGAGCCATCAAGAAGCACTCAAAGAATTGCTCAAGGTTCATAAAATTGACAGTAGAATGAAAACTATTTCGTCTGTTGCAGACAACGGCTTATTTTCCATACAATAAAGCAAACAATGGGAACACATCAGCATCTCAATCACATCATTCAGGGGAATTGCATCGAAATAATGCAGCAACTCGATGATGATAGTATTGACTTAACAGTAACATCGCCGCCATACGATGATTTGCGAAATTACAAGGGCTACGTATTTCCATTTCAGGAAATTGCTCAAGCATTGTATCGTGTTATCAAGCCGGGCGGTGTAGTGGTCTGGGTTGTCGCCGATGCTACGATTGAAGCGACAGAGACGGGAACAAGCTTCAAGCAGGCTTTGTACTTCAAAGAAATTGGTTTTAATCTGCACGACACGATGATTTTCCGCAAAAAAAACCCAATTCCGCAGATTTATCGCAAACGCTACAACAATGAGTTTGAATATATGTTTGTGTTCAGCAAAGGAGTGGTAAAAACGCATAATCCCATCATGATAGATTGTCTGCACGCGGGATTAGAGCTGAATGGCACAACGTATAAGAATTATTCCAAGAATGAGCAGACACGAGAAAAATTGGCAAAACCCGTGAAAAATCAAAAAATTAAAGGCAATATTTGGGAATACGTCGTTGGCAAAAAACAAGAAGACCAAGAGGCAAAAGGGCATCCTGCGCCTTTTCCCTGCGAGCTTGTCCGCGACCATATTCTTTCATGGACAAATCCAGGTGATATTGTTCTCGACCCAATGTGTGGAAGCGGTACAACACCGCGAGTGGCTTACGAATTAGAGCGAAATTATATTGGAATTGACATAAGCCAAGAATATTGCGAGTTAGCAAGGCAGAGGATAAAGAGTATTGAAAAGCAGCCGACTTTGGAATTTCTAGAACCTGAGTTGCTGTGAGGCAGATTCCCGCATTGACAACAAAATCGAAGTGGAATACTACAAGCACGGCGGTATTTTGCAGTATGTGTTGCGTCAGTTTTTGGCGCGGAAGAATGGGTAAAATCAAATAATGTGGATTCGAGCGGTGTAGGTAGAATGTACCGCCTGCACCGCTTTTTTTTACGAAGAGGACGCTACAATGAAATTCATACTTGAAAACTCACAATTAGGTATTACCGAAACCTTAGCTTCCGATATTGAGCGCATTTGCGATATTGAAAAGCAGCACGAAAACAACCAATTCATTACGCCATACTCCAAAGACAGGCATTTGCAAGTGCTGAATGGCAAAGATGAGCAGCATTTATCGGTATGGGACAAAGAAAGTAATGAGTTGATAGGTTTTATTATTTTGGCAGGTCTTGAAAATTCAAATCTGTCGTTAGAATTCAGGCGAATTGTGATTCAAAGCAAAGGCAAAGGTTTAGGCAGACAGTGTTTGCAACTTGTCAAACGCTATTGTTTTGAGAACCTTAGATTTCATCGTCTATGGCTTGATGTTTTTGAAGACAATTCTCGCGCTATTCATTTGTACAAGTCCGAACAGTTCGTTGAAGAAGGTAAATTGAGAGATGTCATCAAACAAGGCGATAGATTCAGGACACTGATAGTTCTCTCAATACTTGAGAATGAATTTGCTTGAACTCAAGGTAGATTCCCGCATTGACAACAATTGCGAAGTGGAATACTACAAGCATGGCGGGATTTTGCAGTATGTGTTGCGTCAGTTTTTGGCGCGGAAGAATGGGTAAGATGTAATTGATTGGAAGCCGCACTGCTGCTTGTGGTGCGGCTTGTTTTCTCTCAGTAAATTTTCCGAAAAACATGAAACCAAACGCTATCTATCAAGGCGATGCCCTTGAACTTATCCATCAGGTTGAGGATAATAGCATTGATTTGATTATTTGTGATGGTCCTTACGGCGTTACAAGTAACGAATGGGATAAAGTTGCCAATATTCAAGAATACAATCTGAATCTCATTAAGCTATTTTCCAGAGTCTTGAAGCCCGGAGGCGCATTGTACCTCTTTGGGAAAGATGATTGCTTGGATTTCATTGATTATCGCCCATATTTGGCGCTCAATCGAAAAATTATTTGGTATCAGCCAAGCCGCTTGGCGCAAGGGCGGGTGAACTATACGAACAACTACGACCTGATAGCATATTTTACCAAAGGCAAGGCGAAAACCTTCAATCTGGATAGCATTCGTGTACCGCAACTTGTCGAATTAGAGCATCGTTTGCGGTGTGAAAATGTCCCGTCGGTAGTGAATGGTCAGTATGGAAAAACAAAGTTTAATGCCGATGGTAAGAATCCGGGCGACGTGTGGGGAGATATTAAACAGCTTACTTACAAATCCAAAGAACTTCTGAGTCGTGAAGTTCTCAATACAATCCAAAAGCCAGAAAAACTCATTGAGCGCATTGTGAAAGCAAGCTCGACCGAAGGAGATAGAATTTTAGACCCTTTTTCGGGTGTGGGAACAACATTTGCTGTTTGCCAAAAATTGAAACGAGATTTTATCGGCTTTGAGTTGAACCCTGATTATGTCGCAATCGCTAACGAAAGAGTACAGAACATTGTTTCTCAACAAGAATTCAGCCTATTTCAATGAAGAAAAATCGCGTCATCAAAGCAATCGTTCAGCTCGTAGCACAGGCGCAGGAGTTGGCTCTCAGCATTGGTATTCCGAATATTTTGCAGCCCGGCTTGGTCAAGGAAATGATTATTGCGAATATTTTAGGACATGAGTTGATTCATTCCAAACGAGATGCCGATGCTTGCGACCCCGACAATCCCGACATCAAATACGAGTATCTTTCTTGTTACGTGGGTGGTTCAGGACAATTAGACCGAATGTTCAAAGAGCCGAAAGACAAACGGAATGAGAGTTTATCGCGCATTACCAGAAATCAGGCAATTTATCTTGCCATTTTTTACAAAAACTCCCTTGATGTGAAGGCAATCTACGAAATACAACCCAAGGTTTTGCTCAAAGAGACGGAACGCCAGCTTGATAGGAGCAGCAACGCGATTTCTCATGTTGGGTTTAGCGAAAATTGGGCAAAAGAGCATGGTACTGTTGTCTATACTGGTGAAAAAAAGTAGTGGTGCTACATTTACAGTAGATTCCCACATTGACAACAAAATCGAAGTGGAATACTTGCAAGCAGGGCGGAATTTTGCAGTATGCGCTCACGTCAGTTTTTGGCGCGGAAGAATGCTTAAGATGTAATTGATTGGAAGCCGCACTGCTACTTGTGGTGCGGCTTTGGTTTTACGATAATTTTTCTCAAAAATACCATGAATATCTTCGGCAACGAACAGAATTATACATGGAGACGCTTTGGAAGCACTGAAAACGCTGCCAAATGCCTCTGTGGATTTGATATTTGCTGACCCGCCGTATCACATCGGAAAAAACTTCAATGGACACAAAGATAAGTGGGCAACCGAAGAGGACTACTTGGATTGGTGTTATTCGTGGCTTGATGCGTGCCTTCAAAAACTGAAACCTACGGGCAGTCTGTATGTGATGACGGCAACACAGTTTATGCCGTTTTTCGACCTGTATCTTCGCAAAAGAATGGAGATTCTTTCCCGCATTGTTTGGTATTACGACAGTTCGGGAGTGCAGGCGAAAAACTATTTTGGTTCGGTAGTGGTTTAAATCTACATGATTTTGTGTAAATTTGGAGAAAAATAATACTGACGATTGTTCACCTCACCACCATGATTACGGAAACTCATGTCCA
>RDXM01000174.1 GCA_004292595.1 Candidatus Kapaibacterium sp.
GCAAAGTATTGTTACATCGTTCAATATGGTTGGTTTGCCCCGTTTCTTTACCGACCTTTTGATGGGGTGTGCTAGGAATACAGTTGTACGATCGCCAGATATCGCTGAAACTCTTGCATCGAGGATACTCTGTCGGCAGTGTTCGCCAAAGCCGCTTGCAGCTTTCCATGCTCCCATCACCGATGAAAAAAGAAAGAATCTGTCTTGTACGCCGACATTGGACAATCCAAAGACGAATTTCTTGCTCTTTCATCTGAACAAAGGTGAAGAGTTTATCAGCTTCCAAGACATCATTCTTCGTTGCTGGGACTATACTGGTACTGGTTTTGAGTGCGGGAAGGTCACGGGCTTTTTTTTTACTTTATTGAAGACCGTACCGTGACTGACACCGAAGATACGCCCTGTTGCTCGTAAGCTGGTGCGCTCCAAATACGCACACTCCATTGATTGAGTTTGACATTGGTGCTTTGACAAACACGGCAAGCGAAGGTGGTCGTAATCATGAGCGTTCAAGTACGTTTGGAGAGTTCTGATTTTTCATACGGGACAATTAAAAGCAACTAATATTTGACACTACCCAAATTCGGATTTTGTTGATAAGAAGATTGAGGTACGTTGAATCGTATGTGGTCATAGTGCTGTGCCGTTTATGAGAATGAGCAGTGTTTCGGGTGTGTCCGCGCCGTCCAAGAGGGAATAGTGGGTGTGGCGGTGGATGAATTCGGGCATTTTTTTTCTAAGAATGTGACGTAAAGTCCGTTGATGTAAAGTCATCATATTACCATTTTGCTGCTGTTATGAATATCAAAAATACTATCGGCGTACGCATCCGCGAGCTTCGCAAAGAGCAGAAACTCAGTCAAGAGTATTTGGCGTTTCTCTGCGATTTGGATAGAACTTACATCGGTAGCGTGGAAAACGGCAAACGAAATATTTCGATTGAAAATATCGAAAAAATTGCTTGTGCGCTCAAAATTTCTTTGCAAGATTTTTTTCATCACGATTCTTTTGCTCACCGTGAAATCCCAAAAATCAAGCCTCCAAAGCGTACTGGTATTGTTCAAACAACTAATAGAAACAGCAATTCGGAGCGAGGGCAAACACGACAAAAATAATCTCATTCGCTCACAAAAACTTATCAAACTGCTGCACGATGCCGTTAAAAGGGTCAAGACCGCTGCCGACCTCATGCTGAGCTTGTCGAAGCATCTTCAGCTATATTTAGTTGCCTACTTACAGTAGAAACGGTATAATTATGCGCTTTACACACCACACACCCCGCATCACCGCACAAATATTTGTTCTCTGCGTACTCGTGCTGGTCTGTGTCGTTTCCTGCATCAATCCTTTCGCGCCACGCCTGAGCCTCACAAGTTCTGGCACGTCGCTTGGCGACCAACGCACACTTGACGGCGTGTTTCAGAACTTTCGCTATGCCTATATTTTCAAAGATACGCTGGCATATGGGCAGCTTCTCTCACCAAATTTTGTCTTTATCTATCGCAACTACGAGCGCAATACGGACGTTTCTTGGGGGCGCGACGAAGAAATGTTTTCGACCAATGGTCTCTTCCGCACCGCCCAAACGCTAGATTTGGTCTGGAATGAAATTGTTTTTTCCAATGGCGATTCCCTCTCGACCGACATCCAGCGTGGTTTTAATCTCACCATCACTTTTAATGCAAATGACGTAATTACGGTGAATGGGCGTGTGAATCTCCAGCTTTCTCGCTCCACACCCCGCGACCCTTGGCTGATACGGCGTTGGCGAGACGAATCAAATTTTTGACGGTAAATCTGCCATGACCGATAAAAAAAGGCTTTCGCAAAGGTCGCAGACAAGAGTGCTTGTAGCACAAAAGCGAACACATTGCGAAAGCCGTATAAAAAATGGAACGTTACTTTTTGCGCAAAAATTTAATAGTTGTCAATCTGCGCACGTTGCAATTTGCTGGAGAAATCCACATAGACCGACTTCCATTCGGTAAAGATTTCAAACGCCGTCCAGCCGCCTTCGCGGTGTCCATTGCCCGTGCCTTTTACGCCGCCAAAAGGCATATGCGCTTCTGCGCCAATCGTCGGCGCGTTGATGTAGGTAATGCCCGCTTCGATGTCGCGGATAGCGCGGAAGGCACGATTTACGTCGCTCGTGAACATACTCGACGACAAGCCGTAAGCGCAATCATTGATAAGCTCAATCGCGTGTTCAAAAGATTCTGCTTTGGAAACCGACAACACGGGACCAAAAATTTCCTCGCGGAAGATGCGCATATTGGGCGTAACATCAAGGAAAATCGTAGGTTTGACGAAGCAGCCTGCGCTGAGTTTGCCGTTGTCGTCGCGCCCACCGCCCAGAGCCAGCACTGCGCCTTCGTTCCGACCAATTTCAATGTAGCTTTCAATCTTCGCCAACTGACGCTCGTTAATGACTGGACCAACTTCAGTATCTTTCTCCAAGCCAGGACCCAAGCGGAGTTTAGAAGCGCGGGTGATGAGTTTATTCGTAAAATCATCGTAAATATCTTTGTGAACAATCAGACGCGATGTTGCCGTGCAACGCTGTCCTGTCGTGCCGAATGCGCCCCAGAGTACGCCTTCGAGCGCGAGGTCTTGGTCGGCATCTTCCATGACGGCAAGGGCGTTTTTACCGCCCATTTCGAGCGAGCATTTTTTGTTCATTTCGCCGCATTTTGCTGCGATTTTTTTGCCTGTTTCTGTTGAGCCAGTAAAGCCAATCAAACGCACGTCGGGATGCTCCACAAGTGCGCTTCCCGCCTCGCCTGCGCCGTGAACAACATTGAACACGCCTGTCGGAACGCCCGCTTCTTCCAAAATTTCTGCAAAGATATTTGCTGAGTGTGGAGAATCGTCCGACGGCTTGAACACGACAGTATTTCCGCATACAAGTGCAGGAATAATTTTCCATGACGGCACGGCTATCGGGAAGTTCCACGCCGTAATGATGCCGCACACGCCAATCGGCATACGAAACGACATATTCATTTTGTTTTCCATTTCGCTCGGCGCATTGTAGCCAAACAAACGACGACCTTCGGTAGCCGCATAGTAGCAGGTGTCAATGGCTTCTTGCACGTCGCCGGCAGTCTCGAAGGTGGGTTTGCCCATTTCGCGGGTCATAATGCGAGAAAGCTCTTCTTTGCGCCGCGCAAAAATATCGCCCGCTTTGCGCAAAATATCGCCACGCTTTGGCGCGGGCATGAGCATCCATGCGCGTTCTGCGGCTTTTGCAGCACGTACAGCCGCATCCACGTCTGCTGCGTCCGACGCTGGAAATGTGCCGATAACTTCGCGCTGGTCGGCGGGATTGAGATTTTCAAATGTTTTTCCGGATGCCGCAGCAACCCATTGTCCGTTGATGTAATTTTTGAACTGTTCCATATTGCAAAAAATTCCTTTGTGATTCAATAAGACGTATCTGTAAGAGTTAATGAGGAGTTCAGGCGAAACACACGAATGCTACGACGCATCCACACACACATCCATCTAACGTTCGTAAATGGCGCAAACACTCTTGTCTGCGCCACAAAACCATCGTTTTGCGAAAAGCTCTAACTAAATAAAAAACGCGCTCTGCAGGCTACAAAGCGAAGCTACAAAGCGCGTTCTATCAGTTACTTAGCGTTTTTTCTTTTTATGACGATTCTTGCGTAAGCGTTTTTTTCGCTTGTGCGTCGCCATTTTATGGCGTTTGCGTTTTTTTCCGCATGGCATAGCGCAGTTCCTTAAAAATGTGAGGTAAATTGTTGATTATTCTGTTGTTATGTTCTATTACTACGAGCCTTTTTGCTGCTCGCCAATAGATTTGATAATATCTTCCGCACTTTTCGCTACTTCTGTTCCAGGCGCGATTTTTACACATTTTTCAAACCAGACTTTTGATTCTACCCAGTTTTTTTGTCCGTAGTAAATAACACCAAGATTGAACAGAGCTTCGACGCGGTTCGGCTCGTATTCCAGAGCTTTTTTTGTTTCGGTAATCGCTTCATCGTGGCGGTTCTGCCGAAGAAGCGTGTAGGCATAATCCACGCGAGCGGCAACATTTTTTTTGTCAAATTCCTGCAAATATCGTGCGTAGTGCTGTTCTGCCTGAAAAAATGCCCCGACATCATACCAAGCATTTGCAAGCGCGAGAAGCGCATCGCCGTTTTTCGGGAAACGCTGCACAGAGTCTTGCAAAACTGCGATTCGTTGCTGCATTTCGGGCGTTACGCGGCTCATTGGATTCCCACTCGCCGCCTCGCCGCTTGCGGGTTGAGCATTTTTGTCAGAACCACTATTTTGCGCACTATTGCGCGTACCGCCCGCTTCGGCACTGGACTGCGGCTTGTCAATAAACAACCGCGAGATACCGAAGGAAGCACTGCCCAGAGCAACAACCAATACGGCTGCCGCAGCAAAACGCACCGTAAACGGCAACGAGGCTTGAGGTGCTACTGCGCCCTGCGGAGAACTCTGTGGAGAGCTGAACTGCGCTGCGCCACACTGCGTACAGTATTGAAGCGGCTTTGCTGCTGCGTTCGGAGCGAGTTTTGCTGCGCCGCAATCAGCACAAAAATGCCCTTGGGATGCTTTCATAAATTATCGAGGATGAAGAATGAAATCTGAAATATGAAGGTTCGTAGAAGCAAGGAATAAAGAGGCATTGCAGCTTTTTTGACTTTATCCCTTCATCCCGCATATTTCTTTCTTAAATTTTACGCTACTTCCGCTTCCTCTTTTGCCTTGCGAACGGTTTTTACAAGCCCGTTCTTGCCTTTTCCAGACTTCAATCGCGCATCCACGCGGGCGCGGAGCTTGCGAGATACCTTGAAGGTCGGGACATAACGCTCTTCAAGTTCGACAGGCTCGCCTGTGCGTGGGTTACGAGCAGCGCGAGGGCGACGCTTTTTTACGGCAAATACGCCGAAATCACGGAGTTCGATGCGCTCGCCATCAGCGAGAGCTTCTCCAACAGTCTTCAAGAAACCATCCACAACAGCGTCGGTTTCTACCTTCGTCATGCCGGTTGCGCTGGAAATTCTATCCACGATATCGGCTTTGGTCATGCTTTTCATATTGAATGAGAGATTGCTTGAAAGAAAGAACGCAGTTACGCGGAAGTGCTGCATTTATCACGTAATGCGGCTGTATTCGTTTAATATAATATTGTGCAGTCATGCTCGAAAAGAGAGCGTATGCACAATACTTGAGATTTTAGGTTTTACGCGCCCTGCGAGGCAAATTTTTGTAAGAATGCTCCTCAAACACAGAATGCGATAAAACGATACAGACAACAAAGATACGAAAAATACAGGGAAAAGTGCAAGCCTTGAAAAAAAAATGTTTGGTTGATTTTAAAAAGCGTCGTAAGTTTGTTGTTCTGTAAGCAAAATTCAGGATTCAAAAAATTTTCGCACTAACTTCTTATTCAGCATAAAGTTATGTTTATTTTTCTTTGTGTAATCATGGTCTTGGCTGGCTTATTACTTGTTGCGGCGGTCTTGCTTCAGCCTGGCAAAGGCGCGGGTTTGAGCGGTTTTGGCGGCGCAACAGGTCAAATTTCCAATATGTTCGGCGCACGCCGCACCAGTGATTTCCTCCAAAAGTTTACCATTGGTCTGGCACTCGGCATCCTTGTTCTTGCCGTTGTTACCAATAAATTTTTCCTCAGCACACCGACAGATTCAACAGGTGTGGGCGACGACCGTACACCCATCACGCAAGGCGTAGCAAAGCCGCCCGCACAGCCCGCTCCACAAATGCAACAACAAGCACCCCAAGGGCAACAGCCAGCACCAGCGCAGGGACAAACTCCACAAGGACAGCAACCAGCAAAACCAGCAGGCAAATAATCAGCGTTGCACGGACATAGAGACTTTTTCTAAAAAGCGGAATACGAGCAAATCTCGTGTTCCGCTTTTTGCTTTTGAAGGAAAACTTGTACGCTATCACACAAAAATCTGTACAAAAGGTTGGAATTTTGTATCTTCGTGTGTGCATCGCCTCTTTGTTTGCGCTTGCACAGTTTGCTCCATCGAACACTTGATTTTCTTTGTATTCATGCTGTTTTTACGCTTTTCATATCCAAAATTTTTCTTCTCAAAAGAAATGCGTTTGTTCTGGAAACGCGTTGGTGCAGCTCTTTTTTTCTTATCAACGGCTACTGCATTTGCTCAAAAAAACTCCTCATACTTGCCCTTACCACTGCGGTCGCCTTCTCAAGTGCAGTTTCGTGTGTATTCTTTGGAGCAGGGATTATCGCAAAGTAGCGTCATGGGAATTGTGCAGGACAAGCGTGGCTTTGTCTGGCTAGCAACCGAAGAAGGCGTAAACCGCTTCGATGCTTACTCCTTTCGTATTTTTCGGAACGAATCGGGCGATTCCAGCTCCATTTCTGATTCCTATACGACCTCGCTCTGCGTAGATGTGCATGGCACGGTCTGGGTGGGAACGCTTGCGAGCGGTATTTGCGCCTACGAGCCACATTCGGAGCGCTTTGTAAGCTATCGCTATCAGCCGAATAATTCACGCGCAATCAGCTCGAATAATATCAAAGCAATACTCCAATCCCGCATAAATACAAGTATGTGGATTGCTACAGGCGATGGCGGCATTAACGCATTCAATCCTTCAACGCGCATATTTACTCGCTTCTTGCATAATCCCGCACAGCCACAGAGCATTCCCTCCAATCTCGTTCATTGCCTCGCCGAAGACACCGACGGAATGCTTTGGCTCGGCACGGATGCTGGCGTGTGCCGCTTTAATCCTACAACAGGACAAGCAGAAACCTTCAAACACGACCCCAACAATGCCAATAGTTTGGCGCATAACGACGTACGTGCTATCGCCATTGATGCGCAAGGACGGATATGGCTCGCTACCTTTGGCGGCGGAATGGATTGCTTTTCGCCCAAAAGCAAAACGTGGCGGCACTATTCCGAAGAAAATCAGGCAATTATCGAAAATCGGCTGAATTGTTTGCTCTTTAGCTCGGATGGGCTGTTGTGGATTGGCACACACAATAGCGGTGTGATTGCCTTCGATACAGCAACGGGGCAGCTGCAAGCATTTACCAATTCTCCCGCTAATCCGAACAGCTTGGGAAATAGCCGCGTGTACGCGCTCATGGAAGACCGCGACGGACGATTATGGGTTGGCACAAATGCTGGTGGTGTCGGCGTGTACGACCCCAAAGCACGAAAATTTCTCCACTACCGCCACGAACCTACGCAGGAAAAAAGTTTAAGCTCCAATTCCGTAAGCGGAATTGTGGAGGATGCACAAAAGCGTCTCTGGATTGGCACTCAAGAATCTGGCATTGACCTTTTCAATGATACCGACGGCACGTTTACTGTCTTTGCCCACGACCCCAATAATTCCAAAACTCTCAGTAATAAGCGCGTTCTTTCCATCCACCAAGACCCCGCCACACAAAAGCTCTGGGTTGGAACGGAAGTTGGGTTGAATCTGTTCGACCCTGCCACAGGAACATCGCAACATTATTTTCACGACCCCAATAATCCTGCCAGCATTAGCAACGACCGTGCATATGAGGTGCATATTCCACCGAAAACCTCACCCGTTGCAGGGAAAATTTGGTTAGGGACATTTGCGGGCGGGCTAAACCTCTTCGACCCAGTAACGGAGAGGTCTGTACGCTTTCAGTATAATCCTAATGATACGAATTCCGTAAGCAATAACGATGTGATTGCCCTCAAGGAGCGTAAGGACTCCACGCTGTGGGTAGGGACATTCGGCGGCGGCGTATCGGTTCTCAACCTCAAAAACCAGCAATGGACTCGCTTCCAGCACGAGCCAACCAATCCGAGCAGCATCAGCGCGAATGCTGTTACGTGCTTTCAGGAAGACAGCAAAGGGAACTTTTGGATAGGCACCGTGAACGGACTGAATCGCTACGACCCAGAGACGAAGAGCTTTGTACGGTATCAGAAAAATTCTGGTTTTCTTGATGAACTCGTCTATGCGATTTTGGAAGATAAATGCGGCAATTTTTGGATAAGTACAAACAAAGGAATTGTGCGCTTTCATCCCGAAACCAAGCTCATTCGCCAATACGATGTTTCCGATGGTTTGCAGAGTAATGAATATAATTCTGGCGCATTCAAAACCTCCGACGGGCGGATGTTTTTCGGTGGCATCAATGGTTTTAACCTGTTTCATCCCGATAGCATTCAAGACCAAGCAAACACCTCCTCAATCGTTCTAACGGGCTTTCGTAAGTTCAATAAAAACACACGCTTGGATACGAGCATTACCGAAGCACACACGCTCACACTGCCATACAGCGACAATTTTATCAGCTTTGAATTTACGCAGCTCAATTACACCAATCCCCAAAAAAATCGCTACGCCTACAAGCTCGAAGGCTTTGATAGCGACTGGATTGAAGCTGGTACGGTGCGCGAGGCAACCTACACCAATCTCGACCCAGGCGATTATATCTTTCGCGTAAAAGCAGCAAACCACGATGGAATCTGGAGCGAGCGCGAAGCAACAGTGCGCCTTGTCGTGATGCCGCCCTGGTGGCGTACGTGGTGGTTTCGTTTGCTTGTGGCACTCAGCGCGGCAGGTGTGATTGCAGGCGTTTTCCAGTGGCGGACGCGGCAGATTAGTGTGCGCAACCGCCTTCTGAGCCAGTCTGTGCGCGAGCAAACAGCCGAAATTAGTCGTCAAATGCACATTCTCGACGACCAAGCCCGTGAAATCGAACTTCGCAACTCCGAATTACAGCAAAAAAATCTCGCGCTGGAAGAACTCAACCGCGAAAAAACTGAGTTTCTCGGTATTGCTGCGCACGACCTCAAGAATCCGCTTGCGTCCATTATTCTGACGGCTGAAAATCTGCAACGCTATCGTGCAACAATGAAACCAGACCAAGCCGAGCGCTTGCAAGAAAATATTCGCTCGACAGCATCCCGCATGAAATCTATCATTGAGCGACTTTTGGATGTGAATGTTATTGAATCTGGTGGAATGAATCTCAACATCGAAGAGTGTGATTTCCCGCAGCTTGTCCGCTCAACGGTCGAGGAATATCGCGCACGGGCAACGGCAAAAAACATCACACTGCACGTTGCTGTGAGTGATGAAAGCATTCGCACACTTGCCGATGAAGCCGCTCTGCATACTATTTTGGAAAATCTTATCTCGAATGCTATCAAGTATTCACCCTTTGGGCGGAATGTCTTTGTGCAGCTTGGGCGCGAGGGCGGTATGGCGCGGTGCGATGTGCAGGACGAAGGTCCAGGCTTTTCCGAAGACGACCAATTACGCCTCTTTGGGAAATACACTCGCCTTACCCCAAAGCCCACAGGCGGCGAGCATTCGACGGGCTTGGGGCTGTCTATCGTCAAGCGCATGATTGAAATGCAGCGCGGACACGTCTGGTGCAGCAGCAAACTTGGCGAAGGCGCAACCTTCAGTATTACGTTGCCGCTCGTGGACAAGGAACAGGAAAACAAGGAACAGTAAGGTAACCAAGCGCAATGTTTACAGCGCAACTCATACAAATCTTCTCCATAGAAATCTTCTGAACGTGAGGCTCTGACTTCTTCCTCAGGGTCTCACTTTTGCTTTTTCCATCTCGCTGAAAATCGGTATTTTTCCTGCGTCCTTTCTATTCTTTTCGTCTTCTTCAGGTTTTTGGGTGATTTTTTCTTCTCTAATTTTTTTTACAATTTTCTTCGCCACTTCTCTTGGGAATGAATGATGAAACACTTGCGCTGTATGTGCGTTTTCTTCTTCGCGCTCTGTTCTAGCTTCAACACTTGTATTTATGCGGCTGCGACTGTGAATACCTCTTCGGACAACGCAATCAATAACGCAATGGATAACGTCGTTGCATCCTCCGAAGTATCGCCCCTTTTGATGCCGACCGAAGCAGAAGCGACTATTGCAACCTTCTCGCCCACTATCGGCACAAGCGGCACAGTAATCTTGGTAACGGGCGCGAATCTTGAGATAGTGCAACGCGCAAGCATTGGTACGGTCTCTGTGCCGTTTCTTGTGCAATCTTCCGCAAATCTGCTGCTCGGTCCGATTGGCGCAGTCCGAAGCGGCTTGATAACACTTGTAACGGTGACAAACGGCACAACTAATATTACGACCACCGCTACACGATTTACATTTATTGGCGAACCAACCGTTTCCAGTCTTGTTCCCGATGCACCGACGCGCTCTGGTATTGGACAAATTATTACCATTAATGGCAATAATTTCTACGGAACACCACGAGAAAACTTGCCTGCCATCCAACCACAAGTCAATATCGGCAGCGTCGGGGCAAGCAGCGTTCAAGTCGTCGCGCCCTCACAAATGCTGGTTTCCTTTCCAAGTGCTACGAGCGGGATTCTACGGATTCAGGCGTGGGGCGGCTCTATCACCATGACGACCGCCAACGTGGAAATTCTACCGCCGCCCGTTATTTCGGGTGTTTCGCCAACCACGCTCGCGCCCGGCTTTATTGTTGGCGTTACGGGTGCGAACTTCCTGCACACCTCGCAGGTGCTAGTCGGCGGCATTCCTGCGCTGTCGTTCACGGTGAATTCGCCCAATCGTGTGAGCGTCATTGTTCCGCCAAATGCACGAGGCGGCATCAGCATTACCACGCCCGGCGGCACGGTCAGCAATGCAACGGTTATTTCCGTTATTTCGCCGCCGAGCATTACCATGATTACGCCCACAACGGCGCAAGTCGGTACGCCAATTCTGCTGCAAGGCACAAATTTTATCAATGTTTCCACCGTGCTGATTGGCGGCATTCGCGCTAGTTTCACGATTTCTTCCGAAGGGCAGATTACCGCGATTATTCCGCCCAATGGTGCGCGTCTGGCAAGCCAAGCAACCGTCAGCGTTACAGCCATTGGCGGCACTATTACTGCGCCCCAACGCATCACCGCTCTGCCCGCGTTGGGAGCAGTATTGACGGGCTTTTCGCCAACTTCTGTGCTGCTTGGCGACACGCTCACGCTCACGGGCATTAACTTACCGCAGAACCTTCCGCCCAATCCGCCAAACACCAGTGTTTCCGTGCGTTTGAATGGTATTCTGGCGCAAGTGTTGCGTGTTACCGTCAATACCATTGCGCTTGTTGTTCCTGTCAATCTTCTTCCGATTTCGCAAAATAGCACCACAGCAAGCATCGAACTCACCCTGCCCGACGGCTCGACAACCGCATCATTCCTTGTTCCTGTTCGTGCGCCCACCACGCCCGCGCTCACGAGCTTCACGCCCAACATCGGCGGCACAAACACAAGCATCGTAATAACGGGACAAAATCTGGATATTGTGCCACGTGGAACGATTCTCGGCATCAGCATTGGCGGCGTTCCTGTGCGCTCGTTCGTGGTTGTTTCTCCCACGCGCATCATTGCCACGCTCGGAACACTCAGCACCGTTGCAACCTCTGGAACGCTTACCATTACTACGCCTTCGGGCATTCTCACTTCTCCACAAATTTTCCGCTACGAGCCTACTTACGTGCCGCCTGTTCCGGTGCAAGAGCGTGATTCGCTCGCGCTTGTCGCACTTTACAATGCTACTGGAGGAAGCGGTTGGACAAATCGCACAAACTGGCTTCAGGACTACGTTTCTACGTGGTTTGGTGTGCGCGTCGAAAATGGGCGCGTGGTAGAATTGCGCTTGCCGAGCAATAACTTATCGGGGCAAATTGCACAAATCACTGCGCTCGCAAACCTAGATGCTCTCCGACTTCTCGACCTTTCAGACAATACTTTAGCAGGAACGCTGCCCCCAGCACTAGCATCACTGCGCTCTTTGGAGGTTCTCAATCTTTCGGGCAATATTTTTGTGGGCGAATTTGGGCAGACGCTCTGCGGCGCAGCGCGATTGAGAGATCTCCGCATAGCACGAAACCGTTTGCAAGGCGAACTCGGCGATATTCTTTGCTGCCTTCCGCGCATTGAACGTGCTGACCTGAACACCAATCTTTTGCGCGGTGGGCTTTCGCGTTGCCTAGCGAGTGTGCAAACTCTTCTCGCCGTGGATGCAAGCAACAATCAGCTTTCCGACACGCTTCCATCGTGGCTGGGCGACGCGCCCGTGCTTGAGGAACTACGCTTGCGCGGCAATCGTTTTCGTGGGACATTGCCCGCCGAATGGGGTCGGAGAACGCTTCAACGCACAACTTTGGCGAAACAAACCGCTTCAGCACACGCGCTGGAAGGCTTAACGGTGCTGGACTTGGGACAAAATCAGCTTTCTGGCACACTTCCCGTGGAATGGAGCGGACTAACAGCACTGCGCAATCTCCAACTCGACAGCAACGCCTTCACGGGCGCGGTTCCGCTTGAATGGCAGAATTTAGCGGGCTTGCGCAATATCTCGCTGGCAAACAATCGCTTCACCAATCTGCCAGACCTCGCACAAATACGCCGTTTGGACACACTTCACGTGGAAGGCAACGCGCTCAACTTTGCCGCACTTGAGGCAAATTCGCTCATTCGCCTTTTCACCTATTCCCCGCAAAGCGAGACGGGAAGCTCTTCCACGACCATTGCCACGATTGACGCGCTCTTCCAGCAACGCTTTCGCACGGGCGGCACACAAAACCGCTACGAATGGCGTAAAATGGCGGTTTCTGGCGGAAGCTCTCTCGCTGCGCAAACAATCTTTCCCGCCACAAACGACGGTATCATGCGGATTCCAGCCTTTCAGCCAACGGACACGGGCGAATATCGTTGCTTTATTACCAACACACTTGTACCAAATCTTACGCTGACTTCAGCAACGGTGCGGGTTTTGAGCGCGAATCCGACAATGCTTCCGGGCGATGTCGTGCTGATTTCTCCAGTGCGTAGCGCGACGGAAGTTGCTTTGCGCCCAGTGTTGGCGTGGGTTCCAGCACAGGGCGCAAGCAATTACGAACTTGAGCTTTCTACCAATCAAACCTTCACGCCTACAACTGCGACGATACGCGACCGCGCAGCGCAAACGCTTGATGGCTTGCTTGCAGGGCGTTTGGAGCGGCTCGCACCCTTGCTTCAGCCCGAAACCCGCTATTTCTGGCGCGTCCGAGCCGTGAATAGTTTTGGTGCAAGTGCGTGGTCGGATGTGCGCGACCTCCGCGATTTCCGTACCGTCCGCGCGGATGCCGCTCTGAGCGTGGAAACGGTCAATTTTGGCGATGTACCTCGCTTGGACACCGCACAAACACTCATGCGCATCACCAATATCAGCAACGAACCCATTACCTTGAACGATGTTCGTCTCGCGCCCCGTCATTTTGCGGCGAATCTCGCGTTGCTGCGTGGTGCGGTGATTGCGCCCGGACAAGCATTTGCGCTGTCTGTGGGCTTTTTGCCGCAAGATGTTGGTGTATTTATTTCGTCTGTCAGTGTGGGCTACACTCTTGCTGGAACAAACGCAGAACGCAGCTTTGATGCGCGACTCACAGGACGCGGCACAGCATTGAAGGTGATTCCGCCAAATTTTCAAGATGTGTTGCTTGGGCGTTCTCGCGTTGCTTCGGCGCAGATTATCAATCGTACCGATGCCGTTGTGAAAGTGTTTGGCGTGGCGGTCAATTCCCCCAGAACCAGCACAAATGCTCGCTTTGTGTATGAATACTTGCCAAGCGGTGATACTGTTTTTGTTGGCGCACGCGACACCGCCGCACTCGTGCTGCGCTGCTCGGCAGTGGGCATTTCTCTGCAAAATGTTGGTGCGCTCGCGCAAGGATTGATACGCTTTGTGAGCAATATTGATGGAAGAATTGACAGCGTTGCAACGGCACTTTCTGGCACAACACGCATTTTGCGTTCTGGCGAAGTGCTCGCTCGCCTTGCAGCCCGCATGATTCCTGCTTCTGCGCCGCCTGGTGCGCCCGCGACGCTGGAGCTATATTTGCGAGATTCTACGCTTACAACGCTCGCCGATGTGCAGCGCGTGGCGAATACGGTACAGGCGCAAAGCCGCGTGGTTATGAGCTTTTCTCAAAATGTTGCCGTGCTGCAAGCCATCTCGAATACAACGTCAAACACAAACGTATTTGTGCGCCGTGTGCGTAATTCCGCGCCGCAAAATCGCACCGAGCGTATTGCGGTGTTGCTTGCAGACTGGGATGTGCGCAATAATCGCACCGTGATTCAGCGTATTCCGTGCGTGGCAGTGGCAGGGGAAATTGATGAAACGAAATTGGTGATTGAAGATGTAGATTGGTCAGGTGCGACGCTGGATGTGGACGATGCAAACTTTGGCACGTTTCGCTCGGAAGCCTGTACAGCAGGTGGGAAGCGGCTTGTAACGACGGCTGTGCGCACAAGCCTGACTGCGCTTGCGCCGAATCCCGCAAAAGACGCGGTGAACATTGCGTATTCCGTCCGCGAGGACGGTTTTGTCGAGCTTGCGCTGGTGGATGTGCGTGGCGAACTTGTACAAATGATTCTGCGCAAAGAGCAGCATCACGCGGGCGAATTTTTGATGGAAGCGTCTGTGCAAAATTTATCGCAAGGCGCGTATTTCCTGCGCTTGCGGGCTGCTGATGTTGTTTTGACAAAGCAAGTGCAGATTGTGCGATAGCTTGTTTTCTGGGTACTTATTGGATGTAGTTGGCAAATAAAGAGTGCATAAACACTGCCGTCTGGCGGATTCTTGTGGTTGGGACCCGCCAGACGGTCAAGAAAATGCCCGACGAGATTTGACAATCTGTCGCCCGAAAAGGAAGCGGAAATCACCCACAAAGAACAACAAAAAAAGCCGTAGATACTGATGAGTATCTACGGCTTTTCAAGAATGTTTGTATGATATGTGAAATGCCCTTATTGAAGCATTCCCAATACTGAACCTTCTGCTATTGCTTTATCACATTTCCACGAGCAACTCTTGTAGCAGAGCGCATCTCCAACGCATACATTCCTTGCATAAGCCCATGAAGCGGAATCTGCACCGTTCTAATCTCTGAGGCAGCATCAAAGCTAAGAACAACACGTCCAGACACATCCACAAGGCGCATAATTACTCGCCCTGTGAGCAATGATGGAATATCTGACGTGATGTAATCGTATGCTGGATTCGGATACACACTCAACTTGACAATATTGTTCTCAGTGGCTCCCACAGTGGCTTCTAAGAAAGCGTCTGAAAATTGAAAGAGAGAAAAAACCGAGCCATATTGCACGGGCAATACCCAAGGTTTGTTCAACCAAAGAAGGTACAGAATGGCTCGGAAGAAGGTACAGAATGGCTCGGAAATCATACAAAAGCGACCTTCGGGATAAAGAATGGGAGCTTATCGAACCACTTTTACCAGCCCGCCACTCTCCGAAAGGACGTAAAACGATCCACGAGCACCGAGAAATTATTGATGCTATTTTTTGGATAACCGCAGCTAGCTGCGCATGGCGTATGCTGGCGCACGATTTTCCAGCATGGCAAACCGTGTATCATTATTTCCGCTTGTGGCGGAAAGACGGGACATGGCAGCGTATCCATGACACTATCTAGACAAAGGCTCGCCTTGCCGAGGGGAGAGAAGCTGAAGCCAGTGTTGGGTCGCTTGACAGTCAATCGGTCAAAGCAGTTGCTCTTCGCGGTGAGCATGGCGTGGATGTTTTTAAGCAAACACGCGGCATGAAACGGCATCTTTTGGTGGATACTCTTGGCTTTATCATTGCGCTCACCGTTACAACGGCTTCGGTACAAGACCGCGATGGAGCAAAACTCCTCTGTGCAAAAATACAAGGACTCTGTAAAGGCCTCGCCATTGTTTGGGCAGATGGTGGTTATCGCGGTGAACTTGTGCAATGGGTCAAAGAACGGTTTACTTGGGCGTTAGAGATTGTTTTACGTCCTGATAATGTCAAGGGATTTGTGTTGTTACCCAAACGATGGGTCGTTGAACGAACAAATGCTTGGCTCGGACATTCTCGACGCTTGAATCGACAGTACGAAGTACTTCATCAAACACACGAAGCCTTTGTCTATATTGCCATGACCAGAATCATGCTCCGCAGAATTCACAAGATTTCTTGATTTT
>RDXM01000175.1 GCA_004292595.1 Candidatus Kapaibacterium sp.
AGGGAAACAGTATCACCAAAGCACAGCGAATGGTAGCGAACAAAATTGACATACTGTTCGACTATTGTTCCAGTGCTTAGGATGCAACAGCCCTCCCCTCTTCATGGTTGAGACCTGACCAGTTACTTTCGTTCTTTATTCCCCAACCAAGCGCAATGCTTCTTGAAAGGTCGCCAAATACTTCTCCTCGTAGGAATGAAGCTGCTTGCGGCGATATTGCATAATAAAACGCGGATGCTCTAACGGCAAAATGCGCTCGAAAAAATGATGCTCCGCGTTAATGCGCTCAAATGCTTGTAGCAGCTTGCCAGTGCCAAAGCAGATTGCCACGCTGGAATGCAGCCCAAGAGCGCATTGTTGCTGCATTGTGGCGGTCATAAAGGGTAGCACTGCTTTGTATAATTCTTTGTCGTCGTAAAAATTATAGTTCACCACGCCTCCTGCGCCCTGCGCTTTTGTGAATCCGAGCGGACACAACGCTGTAAGGAAAAATCGCCCGAAAAATGACTCTGCACCTTGCGTTGAGGCTACTCCGCTTTTCTCCTGATATTTTTGCACCACGCCCCACACATATTCTGCAGAAAGTTCTTTGTGCGCACCAAGATGTGTTTCAATGCCGCAGACATCGCGTAAAATCACGGGGTCGGTGAAGGAAAGCCCCGTAACGCCGCCGCCAAAGCGTCCTGGATTGATTCCCCAAATGCTGATGCGCTTTGCATCATCATTGAAATATTTTTCGCAAAACTGCCGTACACAGCGCATAGTTTCTGGGTTTGTGTAGGGATTCATTGCGTGAATGCCGCTTGGCAATTCTACGTTTAATGCTAAGTTTAATGCTAACTGTTCGTAGAATGCGGCGAGGCGTGTGCCGAAGGTTGGAAGGGGAGTGTTCATGCGGGATTGGAGAGACAAAAGAACGACAAAGTTGGGTGAATGGATGCAGCTTTCATCGTGCGTGAATGCCTCAGTTTTTCCGCACTTTCTCCATCTCTTGCTCGCCTTGCAGCACCACAACGCCGTTTTTGCGATACAACTCTTTCCCGCCCTTTGCCGAAGAAGATTGCTCAGAAGCAAGATTCTGCGCGACTTCCGAGACTTTTGCATTGATAGCGCGGCGCAAAAGACCCTTCAAAAACGTCATCAAAAACGTCAGCGCGATAAACGCAAGGATGGTGATAAGAATGAAACGTGCCATTGAACAATGTGATAATGCTTTCAAAACAAGTAATAATGCGTCATTTGGCATGATTTCTTAATCAACCAACCTTTTGCCCTTTGCCTTTATCCTTCAGCCTTTCCCTTTACCCCGCTTCGCCCAATTCTCGCAAGAGAGCTTGCCGCTCAATTTCCAACTGGCGTATTTTTCGCTCAATCGAATCCAGTTCTTCGGGCATAGAATCTATCTCGATGCGGAGTTTGGAGGCGGATTCGTCAATCAAATCAATCGCTTTATCGGGCAAGAAACGGTCGGTGATGTAGCGGCTGGAAAGCTGCGCCGCCGCAATCAGAGCGGCATCCGTGATGCGCACGCCGTGATGAATTTCGTACTTGTCTTTAATCCCGCGCAAAATCGAAATCGTGTCCTCGACGGTCGGCTCGGCAATGAACACTTTCTGGAAACGCCGCTCCAATGCTGCGTCTTTCTCAATATATTTTTGATATTCGTCCAACGTCGTCGCGCCAATACACCGCAGTTCGCCTCGTGCTAGTGCGGGTTTTAGGATATTTGCCGCATCCATGCTGCCTTGATTGGTCGCGCCTGCGCCCACCAGCGTATGCAATTCATCAATAAACACAATAATTTCGCCATTGGATTCGCTCACCTCGCGCACCACTGCTTTCAAGCGTTCCTCGAACTGCCCGCGAAAGCTCGTGCCAGCGACGAGTGCGCCCATATCAAGCGCGTAGAGCGTTTTTGTTTTCAAATTTTCTGGCACATCGCCTGAAATGATACGCTGTGCAATGCCTTCGGCAATCGCTGTTTTACCAACGCCTGGTTCGCCAATCAGCACAGGATTATTTTTTGTGCGACGCGAAAGTACCTGCAAGACGCGCCGTATCTCGTCTTCGCGCCCGATAATTGGGTCAATTTTCCCTTTGCGAGCTTCGTCGTTCAGCGAGCGTCCGTACCGCTTCAGAGCTTGGTATTTGTCTTCGGGATTTTGGTCGGTAACGCGCTGCGAGCCGCGAAATTCCTTGAGAACCTTCACAATTCCGTCTTTGGAAATGCCTTGGTCGCGGAGTAATTGCGCCGCCGACGATTTCTGCTCCGCCAGCGACATCAGCAAATGTTCGGTGCTGACGTATTCATCGCCCAGATTTTGCGCCTGTTTTAGCGCATCTTCCAGCACCGCCGACATCTCGCGCCCCAGATATTGCTGCCCCAGCACCGCACCGCCAATTTTCGGCATGGCTTCAATTTCCTGACGTGCTTTTGTTTTTAAATAATCCGTATTCGCGCCAAGTTTCAGCAACATCGGTGGAATAATTCCGCCAGAATCTTCCAAGAGTGCGAGCAAGGTGTGAATTGGCTCAATAGCTTGTTGATTACTGCTCGAAGCAAGCTCCTGTGCGCGTTGCAGAGCTTCTTGCGATTTGAGTGTGAGTTTTTGAAAATTCATCGTGAGAACCTCCGTTCAAACAAAAACAAGAGAAAAAAATCTTGAAATCTGCGTACTGTCGAAAGAAACAATTCAAACCTCTTAGGAAGGCTCAAAAATTAAGTGGATAAACTTCAAAATACTTAGTGGCACAGACATTCTTGTCTGTGAGTGTTAGTGCGGGTTTCAAGCGACAAACACAGACACCTGTGAGAACCATTGCGATATTTTTCTCATCGGCGGCAGCAATGACCTCTTCGTCACGCACCGAGCCGCCCGGCTGAATGACAGCACTCGCACCCGCTTGCACTGCCTCCAACAAGCCATCGGCGAAGGGAAAAAAGGCATCGGAGGCGACCGCGCAGCCTTGCAAACTGATTCCAGCGCGTTCCGCCTTGCGAGCGGCGATAATAGCGGAATCCAAGCGCGACATCTGCCCTGCGCCAATGCCCAACGCACGGTCGGCGGCGGCATAGACAATCGCATTCGATTTGACGTGCTTTGCAATTCGCCACGCGTATTCTAAGGCTCGCTGTTCATTCTCACTCGGTGTGCGCTTTGTCACGGTGCGCTTTTCGGCGGCATTCCAGAGCAGCGCGTCGGGCGATTGCACAAGCATTCCACCCGCGATTGCCTTTATTTCCAGCATTTGTGCGGTTTTCAGAGCATCGAAATTCACCGTCATCAAGCGGCGATTTTTTTTCTGTTGCAATAGTTCCAGTGCATCGGGCGCAAAGGCAGGTGCAATCACGACTTCGGTGAAAATTTCGTCAATTACCCGCGCCGTTTCAAGGTCGAGCGTTGTCGTCAGTGCGATAATGCCGCCAAAAGCAGAAGTTGTATCACAGGCGTATGCTTTGCGGTAGGCATCCATGAGGCGAGGTGCAGAGCCAACTCCGCATGGATTTGTGTGTTTGATAATCACCGCCGTTTCGCCAACGGCATCTTTCCATTCCAAAAATTCCAACGCCAGTTTTGCGGTTGCGTCAATATCCAAAATGTTGTTGTAGGAAAGCTCTTTCCCGTGCAACTGCGTAAACACGCCATTGTACGCCACACCCGAACCCGAAATTTTGTACAAACCCGCCTGTTGGTGCGGGTTTTCGCCGTAGCGCAAGTCTTGTTCTTTGCGCAGCGCGAAGGAAAATGTTTCGGGAAGTGATGTGCTAGACATAGCGTCATTGCTTGTGTTGGAGCTTTTTTTGGTAAAGTATGCCGCTACCATGCCGTCATAATACGCGGTGTGCTGAAAGGCTTCGGCAGCAAGTTCAAAGCGTAATTCCTCCGAAAGCCCACCATTACTAGCGTTCAAAGCATTCAAAATATCGGCATAGCGTGTGGGATTCGTTACAATCGCCGTCCAACGGTAGTTTTTTGCCGAAGCACGAATCATCGCAGGACCGCCAATATCAATGTTTTCGATAATATCTTCGTGTGTCGCATCAGATTTTGCCAGCGTTTGCTCGAAAGGATAGAGATTCACGACCACCAAATCAATGGACTGAATCATATTTGCTTCCAACTGATGAAGATGCGATTTTTCATCCAGCACCGCCAGCAAACCCCCATGGATAGCGGGATGCAGGGTTTTTACCCGTCCGTCTAAAATTTCGGGAAAATGCGTAACATCAGAAACACTCATCACGGGAATACCTGCTTCGCGCAGTGTTTGTGCGGTTCCGCCAGTAGAAATAATCTCAATGCCTCGCTGGGCAAGAGCTTTGGCAAATTCAAGAACGCCTGTTTTGTCGGAAACGCTGATGAGCGCACGTTTGATGATATGTGTGGAAGGTTGCAACTGCGACATTGTTTGAAGAATAGTGTGAAAAGTGTGGAAGCGTTATTGAAAGAGAGAAAAAGCTCTATCATCAAGCAGTGATGAGGCGTGTGAGCATTTTTTGAATGACCACATCGGCATCTTCGACCGTCGAGGATTTTATCGAAACATCGGCATCGCACAAGGCGTAGAAGGCTGATTCTATCTGGCTTCTGGTGTAATTTTTTAAGACACCAAGATACTCCGGCACAAAGTACGCGCTTATATCCAGTGCTTTTGCCAGCTCGAAGTGATTTTGCGTTTGGTGAATGATTTCACTCAATTTCCACAAGATAGTAAAATAGCGCGTTAGCATCGTAATAATCAGCAATTCTTGTTTGTCGGCTGTGAGCATTCGTTGGCTTATTTCCAGAGCTTTCGAGAGCTTGCGCTCGCCAATCATGCGCTGCAACTCGAAGATATTGTAGTTTTTTGATGCGCCAATCACGTCGGCAATATCTTCGCGGGAAAGCGAGCGTTTATCGGGTGCGAAGGTGATTATTTTTTGGATTTCGTTGTGCAAATCTCGGAGGGATTCACCCGATTGCGCAACTAACAATTCACACGCATCGGGCTGAATCGTGCGCCCCAGCGATTTGAAACGCTCGGCAACCCATGATGGCAGCTCGCGCTCGTACAATTTCGGAAATTCAATCCATTCGCATTCTTCCAACAAAACATTGTAGGGAAATTTTGCCGCAGCGAGTTTTTTTTGTGCTTTTTCTGGTTGTTTTTGGTTCTTGAGCGCAGCTTTTAAGCCATTAAGTTCGTCGGCACTGGCTTGGAGAATCAGAAATGTTGTTGGCGCGGGATTGCGAAAATACGTGGAGAGCGGAGATTTTTTTTCTGGTGTTTCCTTTGCTTTCGCGCTTGCCGTCTGTGCATTTCCCGCTTTTGTGCTTGTTGTTTTTGACGAGCTTCGACCGCTACTTATTCCAACACCGCTCATTTTATCGAAGTGCCGTACCGCCACGACGCGCCGCTCGGACATCATCGGGTACGCACTTGCCATTTCCACGAGTGTTTCTTGGGAAATATCCGAGCCGTCAATCACATCCACATTGAAGGATTCCATGCCATTGCGCTCGACAGCCGCTTCTACAAGCGTGTTATAGGCTTCTTCGAGCAAGAAGTCCTCCTCGCCGAACATGAGCAGGACAGGCGGAAAGGTGCGAGATTTGACGAGTGCTGTAACGGATTCAAGCATAAAACGCTTTGGGGAAGACAAAATAATGATAATAATGATGGAAACGAGAACACAATTTACCATGATACGCTGTATTTCTCCAAGTCTGACGCATATTTTTTGTAAATTTGTTCGTGGAAAAAAACGAGCGCGTCTTTTCTGGGTATGTGTTCGGAGCTTTTCCTCTGTGAAGTATCATCTTTTTCAGAAGTATCATCTTTTTCAGAAGTATCATCTTTTTCAGATTTTCTTGCTGTTTATGCAACTGCATTATTTTGTCGAGCAAATAAAAACGTGGACACGTGGTCGTTCCTTGCGTAGAACTTGTGGTCTTGCTGTGGTTATTCTTCTGATTGCATTCACCGCCAAGGCACAAATTACCATTCTCCAACCCAACGCAAGTACGCGCATTATCTCGCGTGGAGAGTTTCTTATTCAATGGACAGGCTCATTGCCCAGCGATACGGTGCGCATTGAGTTTAGCGAAAATCTGGGGCGTACTTGGCGGCTTATCACCGCTTCAGCGACGAATAATCAGTATTTGTGGAGTCCTGTTCCTGTGATTACGAGCGATAGCTGTGTTCTGCGTATTTCTGCAAACGTATTCGATGTTACACCCTTTTCTGTTCAAAACACATTTCGTATCAGCTATGGTACAAATACAACAGAGCGTACCGCACGACGACGTTTTGCAGCATTTAGCCCCGACAGTAAAAAATTATTATCTTTTTCTAATAATCTTCGCCTTGACAAACCACAAGATAGTATTCAGGGCTATCAGATGCAGGTTTGGAATATAGAAACCCAACAATTAACAAGCATTCTCGCTCTTCATTTTTCTAATAATCGTATTTTTCCTGAATTTCAACGCTGGTCGTGGGATGACGATGTTATGGGATGGCTTCCTTGCTGGTGGAGCGAGGATTCGCGGCGGGTTATTGCGCCGGTGTTGTCAGATACAAATTTTGCTATCTATAATGTGGATTTACCAGGCGACCAGCCAGAGCGCATCTTTACTATTCCTCGTTTTGGACGGCTACGAGCTTTGCGGCAAGTGCGGTGGTCGAAATCAAATAATGAAGTGTATGCAAACATTTTGCACAAGGCTATAGAAAATGATAGTGTCTTTACAACAATTATTCGATATAATCCATTTACTGGCTCTACGCTTGGCTCGGTGAGTATTCCGCTTGCCGAATCAACGCCGCAAGAGTATATCACCTTTGGAGGATTTAGTAACGATGTTCACAGGTATTTACGTGTGCATCTCGACCGCCAAACCCAGCAGGTGCGGCGTGTGACCGTCAATGAAACCTTTACGGGAAATTTGTTAACCAGTGTCAATGCACCCTCTGGCTACCGATGGCGACAATACACCTCTGCAAACGCAACAATCTGGTCGCCAAATGATTCTTTGTTTGTGCTGATTATGGAGCGAGCAACTGAAAATATGCGACAAGGTGTTTTGCCAGAAACCTGTATCATTCGTACGCATACTGGGCAGTTTGTGCGCCAAATTCTTGTCACACCGACACCAGAACCAATTCTTTGGAGCAGCGATAGCAAAAATCTTATGATGTGGAATGGATCGGATGAGTCAGTGCGGGATATTTATAGTGTTGAACGTGGTCTGGTCAATGGTAATTTTCGCTTGAATAATCTTGCATCCACAAAATTTTCTGGCGCAGGAACCTTTGGTCTGAATCCCTACAATGTGGCATGGAGTAATGATATGCAACGTCTTGTAGGCTATTTGCGTCCCTTCGACCCGCAAAAACCAACACTCGGTGTCTGGGATGCTGAACGGGGCTGCTTGCTGCAAGCAATACGCTTACCGTTTGCCAATTCATTTCCTGCTAGTGGCGAAGCACTCCACTGGACGGGGCTGGTGTCCTGGAGCAAGGACGATTCTCGATTGCTTTTGCAGAACTTCTTTAGCGATTCCACGTTGATTATTCCCGTGCCACGAGGCGGAGCAAGTTGTCTTCAAGCAACCTCAGATTCTGCCTTTTCGACCAGCCAGCGCGGCGATATTGTCTTGCAAGAGGTCACCAGCTTCCCACCAATTCTTTGCCAAACACGCTCTATACATCGCGTCCCTATTAGCAATGTGAGCCAATTTGGGCAAAGTGTTTTAGTAACACTCACCAATCCCGATGATGAGTTTCGTCCTGTTCAAGACTTCCGCCTTTTGAGTACGATAAACTTCCTTCCGCCGCGTGCGAGTGCTGAGGTTCTTGTTGAATTTACACCACAAAGCGCAGGGCGAAAAAGCGCATCACTGAATTTTCGGCTTGGGAATACAATAGATATACGAACGCGCCTTATTGGAGTGAAGGACACTATTTTTTTTGATGTTCCCAGTCCTGCGATAGATTTTGGCAATCTGCCCGCAAATACAGCAACAACACTCACTATTTCGCTCCGCAACATGGGTACAACTGCTATGACGTGGACAACGCAAAGTACGATTAGTTCTTCCCGTTTGTTTTTTATTGAAAGTGTACAACCAACAATAACACAGCCAAACCAACGCGCCACGTTGCGAGTGCGTTTTCAAGGCTCAACGTTTCCACGTACGATTGTTGATACACTGAATATGCTTCAATGCTCTGAACGCACCTTCCCTCTGCGTCTTCAGGTAAATGTTCTTCCCGAAACTGCGCGTATTGCCGTAACCGATTCACTAGACTTCGGCAGTATTCCGTGTTTGAACGCTGCTGCAACGCAAACAATTACGATACAAAACGTTGGTGGGCGGCAGCTAGAGGTCTTTGGAGCTTCTTCCGACACTCCAGCATTTCGTCTTGGCAGCACCATGTTTCCTTTTGTACTTGCGCCTTTGGAACGCCGCAACCTTTCTCTTGGGTATCAATCGGTGCGTCTGGGGCTCAATCAAGGACTTGTTGCCATTCGCAGCAACGACCCAGTGCAAAATACCATAACAATACCTGTTCGTGCTGCGCAGGAACAGCTTTTGTACACTCTGCTTGATAGCATTATTCGTTATGAAGATGTGCGTGAGAATACAAGCAGTCTAGCAGCAACATTTTTAACAAACAGAACAAATGCTGCACTGCAATGGTCAAATTTACCCTTGCAACTGAATAATGATTTTGTGCTAGAAAGCATGGATCCACCGCTCCTTGAGGCAAATCAGACCGCCGTGCTGCAAATACGTTTCAATGGTCGCTCTACGCGCACGGAATTTGCAGAAAACATTCGTCTTCCTCTGCCAGATATGTGCCAAACATCGCTGACCATAACGGCGCAAGTGCGTGTTGGTGAGCCGCGTCCACGCTTGCTGGTGGCAAATGTGATTATCTTCGATACGCTTGGCTGCTTGCCCTCGACACGTGCAACGCTCCGTCTGCAAAATATTGGTGGGCAGGCTATCCGCATTGATTCGTTGCTCTTGGAAGGCGGGCAAGAAACGTTGCCGAATGGTGAAAAGCGGGCAGTCTTTCAGATTACACTGGAAAATGCGGACCGACTACCATTGAATATTCCTCCTCAAGGCATGACTGGCAGTACAATCCAGATACCCATACGCTTCGAGGCACGGACGCTCGGCTTCAAAGAAGGCTTTCTACGCATTTTTTCCAATGACAGCACGACAACCCCAGATGGTGTGCAGCGCATCGTTCTTTTTGGAACGAAAGATTCCCTTGCATTTTCGCTCAGTACGCAATCAATCAATTTCTTTGTACCGCAAGAGCGCACCCCAATCATTGATTCCCTGATACTCTCGAATACTGGCGCAAAAGTGCTGGATTGGCGCAGCATTCCTCGTCAGATTGGTCGTGCTTTTCGCATTCTTCGCATCAGCCCTGAGCAAACACTTGTGGGCGGAAAATCAACAATCGTTGTGCAGTTCGATGGTGGAAGTATCGGAAGCATCAATAGAGAAGTGCTTCGTGTGTTTTCTACACAATGCCCTTCTACTATTTCGGAAGTGCATTTGCAAGCATTTGTCGGGAAACAAGCTCTTCTTGAAGCTCCGGCACGAGTGGAAAAACGCTTTGTTTGCGAAGATGTGCAGCGATGCTCTGTCCCTCTGACCAATACTGGCGAAGATACTGTTCGCATCAGTACAGTCGAGCTTATCAATGCACAGGGCAATATCAGGATTATTCGTACTCCAACGACGATTGCAGCTGGCGGGCGAGATAGTATCACGCTCGAACTTCTTTCGCGGAACATTGGCAGGTATTCTACACACATTCGCATTCAGAGCAATAGTGTTCTCAATCCAAATGTTGAAGTAGTATGCTCTCTTTCCAAAGACTCGCTTGCTGTGCAGATTTTGCCAAGCGTCGTGCATTTCGGGAGCATGAGTGAGCGTGTTAGTTCTACACTAACTGTTTCGCTCATGAATACAGGAAATCTCGCCTATCCGCTCCGAATACCTGAGCAAATTGGCATATTCCGCACGGAAAATGCTCCGCGAGCAGGAACACTTTTGCCAGCGCAAGCGCAAGCGCAATTTAGAATACAGTTTTCTGCAAGTTCAAACGGTACATATTCTGCTCTTCTTACTCTTGAGGATTCATGCGCTCGCACAGTCGTTTTGCCACTATCGGCGCAGGTCGTCGGCGGGCAGTTTCTCCTGCCAGAGCGCATAGCTGCTGGGCAAGGACAAGAGATAACTGTACCGGTGCGCCTTGTGGGCAATCGCGGTCTTGCTGCCGGAACAATGCTGAAGTTCCAACTGCGTATTGACAATGCGTCGCTTCTGGAAGTACGCTCGCCAAGCCCCGCCAGTACACGCCTAGAGCGCACATCTCGTCTTATGAATTTTACTGCTCTTTCTCCGCCCAATACCGCACCAAACATTGATTCTACGCTCATTTTTTCGCTGACATTTCGAGGTCTGCTGGGAAGCGACACAGCAACAACCGTGCGCGTGGATAGCGCAAGCATAGCTGATGTGTCTGTGCGTGGCTCTGTGAGCCGCTTTCAGGCATTAGGATTGAATAATAGTTCGGGTCGCCCGCGCTTGTATTATACCTCGCCGATTCTTCTGCAATCTCTCGCGCCAAATCCAGCAACAGAGCGGCTTTCTCTCACTTTTACCGCGCTCGAAAGCACACCAATACAGCTTTTTCTTGTGGATGTTTTAGGAAAACGAACATTCGTACAAGAGCTTCTTCTCGAAAAAGGAAGTAGTAGTGTGGAAACAACACTCAAAGACTTTGCAACAGGGGTGTATTTGCTGGAAGTCGTCAGCCCAAGTGGCAGAGAAGCAATAAGAATACATCTTGTGCGGTAATTGCTGAAACGTCAAAACAAAAAAATGTAAGCTGTTGTTATGCTTGCGATTACAGAATTACTTTTTGAAAATACACTATGCTTATTCTCTGCACCACCGATAAACGCTTGTGTGCAAAAGCGGAATTTTATACAAAGGAATCTGGCATACCGATATTTCTTCTGACATCGCCAGAAAGCCTGACCATTACGTGCTTACAGGAAATATTTCGTAGGGAAGAAGCTCTGTCAGCACCGCAAAAAAAAAGGTCAATGCCACAATCGGTGTGCATTGACCTTGATAGCAAAGAATTTTTGCCAGAACATTTGAAGGATGTTGTCCGCGAGATTTCATCAGTCTTTCCTGCTGTGCAGATTCTCGCTTTTACGCTGACTCTTGAGCCAAATACCGTCCAACGGGCGAAATTGCTTGGCATTACGCAACTTCTCCAACGCTTTAGTTTTGAGGATTTACTCAAAAAACTTGCTGGAGCATGGAAAGAAGGTTTGGAAACGTAACACTACAACTCGATGTATTCTGCTTGTTCTATTTGTTCTGCTTGCTCTGTTTCTTCTTCGGTCTCTTCTCTCTGCGCCCATCCTCGCTCCAAATACCAGTCGTGGCGGTGCTTTGGGGCTGCCTCGCATTTGGGCGAGCAGGAGCGTTTGTGTTCTTCTTCGCAGTTTTCGCAGAGAAAAAACTGTGTGTGGCAGCCTTTGTGTCCGCAGTTCCGATACCGTGCCGTTACCGTGTTGCAGTAGTAGCAACTCGAAACAACCGTTGGATTCACCTGATTCACAGGAACAGAAATACGCTTATCGAACACGTAGCAATCTCCCTCGAAGCCCTGTCCACGCACTGTTGAATCTTTTGCATAGGTAACAATGCCGCCATGAAGCTGGGAAACATCCGTAAAACCTTCCTTGATGAGAAACCCGCTTAATTTCTCGCAGCGAATACCGCCCGTGCAGTAGGTCAGCACTTTTTTATCTTTGAAATTGGCTAAATTTTCCCGAATCCACTCTGGAAATTCGCGGGAATTTTTGACATGAGGACGAATTGCACCCTGAAAATGCCCCAAGTCATATTCGTAGTCGTTGCGTCCGTCAATGATAAGAACGTCATCTTGCTGCATTGCGGCATAAAATTCTTCTGGCGTGAGATACGCTCCCGTTGTGCGTGTGGGGTCAATATCATCATCAAAACGCCACGTAACGATTTCCTGTTTTGCGCGGACGTGCATTTTGTCGAAGGTGTGTTCGTGGACTTCATCAATTTTGAACCACATATCTTCAAAGCGAGAATCGGTGCGGAGTTCGCGGATGTACGCTTCCGTTTGCTCGACGGTTCCAGAAACAGTGCCGTTGATGCCTTCTTCGGCAACAACAATGCGCCCCAGCAGACCGAGCTGCTTACAAAATTCCAAATGCTCAACGGCAAAACTTTCGTAATCCCAAATAGGAACGTACTTGTAATACAACAACACGCGAAATGGCGCGGATACTGGGTGTGTATGAGAAGTATTCATACGAAAACAAAAAAGAATGTTGTAGAACGTTTCAGAGATGGATATTGGCTGAAATTCTCCGCGTGGTGATATTCAGGAGCGAATAGTGCCAAGATAGCCATGAATACGAGCTTTGAGGTCTTCGGTCGAAGATGCACCAGAAATTGCCTTGATAAATGCGCTCCCGATAATTGCGCCATTGGCATACTCGCACGCCGCATCAAAGCTCGCTTTGTCGTGAATACCAAAACCAATGACTACTGGATTGCTCAGAATATTTTCTGTTCGATAGTGCTGCAAACGCTGAAAATACGCGCTTCGTGCGTCGTCCATTGCCAGTGCGCCGCCGGTTGTTCCCGATGACGAAACAGCATAGACAAATCCCGACGAAGCCGCATCAATACTCCGCACGCGGGCTTCTGGCGTTTGGGGTGTGATAAGCATAATGAAATGCAACTGATATTTGTCAAAGAGCGGTTTCCATTCTCGAAGATAGGTTTCACGCGGTAAGTCGGGCAAAATCACTCCATCAATCCCCACGTCGGCACATTCGGCACAAAATTTTTCGATGCCAAATTGCAGAACAGGATTCACATAGCCCATCAGTACAAGCGGAAGCCGCACCGTTGCTCGCACGTGGCGGAGTTGGTCGAAAAGCACAGCAGTCGTCATGCCGTTCTGAAGAGCTTGCGTACTGCTTTCTTGAATGGTCGGACCGTCAGCAACGGGGTCGGAAAAGGGCATACCAATTTCTACCATGTCCACGCCGCATTCTTGCAGCGTTTCCAAGATATACGTGGTGTCGCCCAGACGCGGAAAACCGGCGGTGCAATACACCGAGAGAATCCCGTGCTGTTGCCCTTTGCGTTGCTGCTCTTGAAACAGTGTGGGAATGCGGTTGTGAGGAGATACGAACATGAAGCGAGTTCCAAATAGTTACAAATCAAATTGTAGGGAGCAATAATAGAGAATCATAGACAAAAGAACAGGCATAAACACCACTTCTACACGAAGAGAAATTTATACCTGTTAAGGAAAGAGTCTTGCTCAGACGGAAGGGCATTACTTCAAGAAACTGCCCAAAAGCGCACCAATGCCGCTTTGGAGCGCGTCGCCTTGCGGAACGTTGCCATCGGGTGTGAGCTGGTCAATGAGCATCGGCAATACTTGCGAAACAACTGTCGAAGCCATTTCTGGCGGAATACCTACTTGCGAAGCCAGATTTGCGAGCATATCGCCACCAAGTACATTCTGGACTTGGTCGGGCGACACGGGAATATTTGCTCCCGTACCAACCCATGATTGTACCTGCTCTGCCATGCCATTTTGCGAGAAAGCCTGTACCAAACCACCAATACCGCCTTGTTGCTGACCGAGCATTCCCGCAACAGCGTTAATCATTGCTGAATTGCCGCCGCCTTGCTGATTGCCGCCCAAAGCAGCACCCGCAACCTGACCAACTAAGCCCATTAAATCCATGATGTGTCTCCACAAAAGAAGGTGAAAAAAGAAAATGAGAAAGAAGCGAAAAGATTTCTAAAATATGAATTTTTGCGCTACTGGCAGAGATATTTTTTGAAGAGTGGCACGGCATCACCATTATCATCGTCATTTATCATCGTCATTTATCATCGTCATCGCGCCAAACCCAAGCAATTAATGGTTTTGCTGTTGTTAGTGTTGCAATTACAATTACTGTTGTCATTGCAAGCACAATTATCTATCGTGGCAACTCCAAGCCAATCACGCAGCGCAGCGTATCGCGAGCAATAAGAAGCTCTTCGTTGGTGGGAATCACGTACACATCCAAACGACTGCCTTCGCTAGAGATTTTCCCTTCTTTGCCGCGTGTGGTGGCTTTATTCAATGCCTCATCAGTACGAATACCAAGCCAATCCAAACCATCCAAAATGCGACCGCGCACGTAGTCGGAATTTTCACCAATTCCGCCCGTGAAAATGATTGCCGACGCGCCGTTCAAGGACGCAAGATAGCTGCCAATGTACTTTTTCGCACGATAGGCAAACATTTCGATTGCCAATTTTGCACGGCGGTCGTCGTTCTCAACTGCTTCGGCAACAAGTTCGCGCATATCGTTGGTCAAACCAGAAATGCCGAGCAGTCCAGATTGCTTGTTCAGCACCGCTTCGACATCCGACAGCGAAAAACCTTCTTTGTGTGCCAGATGTTCCAGTACGGCGGGGTCAATGTCGCCTGAGCGCGTTCCCATTATCAAGCCTTCGAGCGGGGTCATGCCCATTGAGGTATCGTGTGAGCGTCCGCCCTTGATTGCACAGACCGACGCGCCGTTGCCCAAATGAATGGAAATAACATTCACATCTTCGCGGGGAATACTCTTCAACGTCCGATAGCGATACTGCACATACCGATGCGAAATACCATGAAAACCATACCGCCTAATTTTATGCCGACGGTAGAACTGATAGGGAATTGCATACAAATAGGCATAGTCTGGTAAGGTGTGGTGGAAAGCCGTATCAAAGACCGCAACTTGCTTCGCTGTGCCACCAAATACCTTACGAATGGCATAAATACCTTTCAGATTTTGCGGATTGTGCAAGGGCGCGAGGTCAATACAATCCTCAATTTGCTTCACAACATCATCGGTGATAATCATTGAGCGCGTCAGTGCTTCGCCGCCATGCACAACGCGATGTCCGACGGCAGCAATATCGCTATATGCCGAGATTCCTGGAATGTTTGTTTCGGGAGAAATAATCCACTGCACGATTTTTTCAATCGCGGCGGAATGGTCTCGAAGCGGCACAGCTTCTCGTGTTGTGCGCTGCGAGCCATCGGGATTTTGCACCGAGAAGCTGACCAGTGCAGGTCCGCCAATGCGCTCAATCACGCCATGCGCAAGGCGGTGGTCGGTGTCCGTTTTAATTTTATCTGCATCAGTGTGAATCAGTTGGAATTTCACCGACGAGCTACCGCAATTTAAGACAAGAATATTCATGGCATTCTGAGAAACATTGTGAGAAACATTGTGAGAAACATTGTGAGAAACATTGTGAGAAACATTGTGAGAAAAAATAAGAATATGCTACACACTTGATGGGAGCGGGCATGGCAATTCGATGCAAAAAATCGCACCTTCGCCATACTCGGAATCGCACCAGATACGCCCGTTCATAAGTTCAATGAGTTTTTTAGCAATAGCTAAACCAAGCCCTGTCGAGCTTTCGCCGCCCGTCGGTTGTGCCGAAAGGCGAGCGAATTTACCGAAGAGTTTTGCTTTGTCTTCATTGGTAAAGCCAGGACCTTCGTCCATGACCTCTACGCGGATATGCGTGGTGGTGGCTGCAAATTCTAAATCGTCGAGCCGTTCAATATCCTCGCGCATCAGCACCATTCCTTGCGGGAGCGTTTGTATTGGCAAAATACGAACCGCAACATTTTTCCCCTGAGGCGTGTACTTTACGGCGTTCGAGATGATATTATCCAGCACTTGCTTTGCAGCAATTTCATCGGCAAACACAAAGAGCGGCTCGAAATGCGGCGAAAAATGGAGAGTAATAGACTTTGCCTCTGCTGCACGGCGGTATTCTTCGACTATCATGGTTACTACCGAGTTGAGGTCGAACTGAATCGGGAGCAAGCGCATTCGCCCGTCTTCCATTCGCGCAAAATCCAGAAAGGTGCGCACAAGCGTAAACATTCGGTTCGATGTTTGATTGATAATCTGCGCAAATTCTTGGTTTTGTTCCTCGTTCAGTTTCTCAACGAGCATCATCTCGGACAATCCTTGCAGCGCGACAATGGGGTTTTTGAGGTCGTGCGAGACCATACCCAAAATCATATTTTTTTCATTGTTCAACTCCGCCAAACGCAAGTTTTGGTCTTGGATTTCCATCTGTGCGAGGCGGAGATGCTGGTTTTGCTCTTCTGCTTCTATCTGCGCCAGGCGGAGCTCGTCGTTCAGGTCGGCAAGACGCTCTGCGCGGGAGCTGGTAACGCGGATTGTATCTGACGACTGCCGATAACGGACATAGAGCAAGGCGGTAATCATCAGCACAACCAAAATACCAGCAACCAAAATAGCGCGAGAAAACATACTGAGTTGCTCTTGGTCGCGCAAAAGCTCAATTTGTTGTTCTTTTGAGCGTGTATCGTATTCAATTTCGAGAAGCTGTACATTGCGCGTCGCAGATTCCTTAAAAAGAGAATCGTGGAGTTGTTGATATTTCTTATTCAACTGCAATGCTTCGCGGTATTTTCCTTCTTTTTCGTAGCATTGTGCAAGAATATTTGCGGATTCTTGCTCGTGGAGTTGAGAATGAATGCGCTGCGCAAGCTGATATGCTTGCAGCGCGTGAAGTTCTGCCTCCTGCAGGGCACCTTTCTCTAGTTTGAAACGCGCCAGACGATTGAGCGTGAGCGCAACGTCGTGATATTGCTGATGCTCTTCAAAAATAGTGAGCGACTGCTCTATAAGCCGCTCTCCTTCTTGTATTTTTCCTAAGGCAGCAAGTTCTCTGCCAATAACAGATTTTGCTACTGCGATGTAGTTGGGTTGTTTGAGTTCTTCCCAGACGACAAGGGCTTTTTGGGCGTGCATCAGGGCGGCACTGTACGAAGCAATTTCATGCTGTGCTTCGGCAATATTCAAATGAGCATATGCTTGCAAGCGTTTATCGTTCAGGCGTTCTGCTATTAAAAGTGCTTTGCGGGCAAATTCTTCTGATTTTATTGTACTGTGCTGGAAGCGCAGAATCCCTGCAATGGTATTCAAGGAATGCCCAATACTGAGGCTGTCTTGACGCTTTTCGTCATAGCTGAGTGCAATGAAGGCATTTTCGGCAGCTTTGGCGTATTCGCCAGTATTGCGATAGGCAACGCTCATAAAACGGTGCGCCGTACCAATCAAGGAATCGTGGTGGATTTTTTTTGCAATACCAAGTGCTTTTTGCGCGGCAATGATAGATTCTACTGGATGAGCAGCACGTTTCTCCCACGCAGTGCGCAAGAGAGCTTCCGCACGTTTTTGTGCGGTAGGTGCGTTTTCTGCGGTAAGGGAGAATGTATGACTAGTATCTTGTTCTCTGAGGTTGTGTGCTGATGCGATAGTGAGTTCAATACATACACAACACATAAACAGCAGAATACTAAGGATGCTACAATCCCAACAACGGCGTGATATGGTATGTGGAAACAAAAGAAGCATCTTTCAATATAAGCAGTGGATTGCACACAAAGCAAAGAAGAATTACAATTTTCTCGGAGAATTTTTTGGTACTATCGCAATCAAGAAGGCAATCATATAAGTATCACGATATCAACCACAATATGACCTCCATGCACGAAATGTCGTGTTCATTCGTGTTGTATATTTTCTGGGCAGATATTTTCGTCTATCAATCTTTATTCGTAACTGGTCAGGTCTCACCCATGAAGAGGGGACGCAGATGAAGATGATTGGATTGATGAAGATGATAGTGATAAAAAAAATCAGAGCGTGAATGCA
>RDXM01000176.1 GCA_004292595.1 Candidatus Kapaibacterium sp.
GTACGCGACAAAATTTTTTCCATAGTGGCACAGACATTCTTGTCTGTGAGTGTTGGTGCGAGGTTCAAGCGATGAACACAGGCAAGAATGCCTGTGCCAGTGAAGCCTGATTTTACGCGCTTTTCATAAGTTTTGTCGTGTACAAAGGAATCATTGTTAGCTTTTCACCACAGCAGAGCGCGAAAGCTGCTTCAAAGCAAGCACACAGAGCATTGCTACAAGCGGCGCAGCAACCATAATCCCAAAAGCAAATGTGTACGAACCCTGACTTGTCCGCAGAAAGCCTAAAAGCGACACGCCCGCCACGACCGCAAAGGAATCGGCAGTCGTTACAAAACCCAGAATTTTTCCAAACGACGTGCTGGCACTATATCGCTCCGCCACAAGAAGCTGCACCATCGTAAAACTCCCGCTAAAGCCCAAACCATAGACCACTGCTGCTGTGTAGAGCAACCATTCTTCGGGAATAAAACTTGTTTGCCGCACCAAAAACGCGCCCGTTGCCAGATTGAGCGTGGCAATGAGCAAGATATTTTTTTTGTCCGCGTAGTCCGAAAGCCAACCGAAAAACAGTTTGCCAAAAATAGAGCAGAAAAAGAGCGTTGATGAGATTGCACCTGCCTTCGACGGCTCTACGCCAATATCTTTTAAGTGAAAACTCAGATGCTGAATAAGCGGCTGAATGCTAAACCACACCGCCGCCGTAATGAGCAAAATCAAGTAAAAATCAAGACTCCGAAAGGCATCGGCAAGAGTTTCATCCGTTTTGGGAGCGGCTGCTGGTGCGGGTTTGCTGCTGTTAGGTGTGTGCGCACCGCTCCTAGCATCACCACCATCGGGGACAGTGTTCATACTTTCTGGCGTTAAGCGCACGAAAAGCCAAGGAATGACCGCGAAGGCAGCCGTTACGCCCGCCATTGCCAGTGCGGTTTCTTGCCACGACATTGTTTGCATAAAATAGCCCGCAATACGAGGAAATATCGTGCCTCCAAAGCTCGAACCGACCGTAAAAATTCCCGTCGCAATGCCACGATGCACCCGAAACCATTTGGAAATCAGATAAATGCCCGGAATCACGCCCGTACACACGCTGCCGAGCGCGTACAGCCCATAAAACACCATATACTGCCAGAACGAGTGAATCTGCGAATACAGGCACAATGCCCCGATAAACGACACCCAACCAATAATGAGCAGCCGTTTGGGATTCAGCGTGTCCAGAAAAATCCCCGCAAAGGGCGACAAACACGCCATAATAAAGAACAACAGCGAAGGACCAAGCGCGATTTGCGCGTGGTCTAAGCCAAGCTCCGTGCGTAATTTCACATTCAGCAACGGAATCGTTGTTACGCCAATCGTCCCCGATGCGTAAATAAGGAAAATTGCCCCAAGGACAATCCAACCATAGAAAAAGCGGCGCGGCTGCATAGTTGCGGTCATTGTGTGCGGGGTTTTTGAAATAAAGAAAAAACAAAAAGAACACGAGAGGTGACCAATGAGCGTACTGTTACCGAACAAGCTGTAAGCGTTGCTGTACCGTGCTTGTGGGCGTACGCATCACGAGGAAGTACGCGCCAGAGGGCAGTTCTTTCGTCGGAAGCATGATGCTATGCGCTCCGGCAGCATGAATGCCATCGGCAAGCGTCAGAACGCGCTTGCCTTGTGTGTCCACGAGCGCGAGGTCAATCTCGCCATCTTCGCGGACAGTATAAGCAATTTCCGCCATATCGCGCACAGGATTTGGGCTAATGGCAACAATTTTATCGCGCATTGCCGTTGTCGTCAGGCGCAGCCCGCCCGCTTTGCACGCATTCACGCGGAAGATAGCCGATGTGCTAACGCTAACGTTTACTTTTTGTGTTCCCCAAATAATGCGATTGACAAAGAGATGCGTCGAATCGGTATTGCCCGACACGGCGACGGCATTAAAGGCAAGCACACGGTTTGGAATGCTCGCCGTTTGATTCCAGCGCGTTTGCGGAATGCTGTATCGCCGCATATTCTCGGTATTGCTTGTGTTCAGGGCGCGAAGCTGCTGCTCGGCACTGTCCAGCACGAGTGCATTTCGATTGAACATAATTTCGCCTGTAAATGTTGGTTCATCGGCGCGGAACACGTCGCTTCCTTTGTTGTCCATGATGTACAACTCCATGCGGACGCGCCCGCCCGGAGCCACGCTGCTATCCAAAGCGCGAAGGGCAAAAGTCGCACTTACGTCATTCGGAAGCGGGTCGCGGAAGAACGCCCGCGCTTGAACGCGCAAGGAATCGCCTGTGTCCGTACCGAGAGCTATCGTTGTTGTGGCTAATCCCGTGCGGTTCGATGATGCCGTAATGAGCAAACTCAAGCTATCGCCCGCCGCAATATTCAGTGGCAGTGCGAGCGTTTCATCGCGTTGAAAAATAGGGTCGGGAATAACGATACTCGTAATGTTTGTTGCCTTATTGTCCAAATTCAGCACCTTCACCACGCGGAAGCGTTGGAAGTTCACCACAACGGTATCGAAGGTAATGTTGTTCACATCCAGCAAACTGCCAACGCCGCGCAGAATGCCGCGTTGTTCTTTGGTTGCGCCGCCCGACGAGACGGAAAACAGCATCTCTGCTTGCTTCACGCCGACCGATTGCGGCTCAAATATCACATCTGCTTGCACACGTTCATTTGCTTGAAGCGTCGTGCCAACAAGATTGCTGCGCATAGCAAACGACGCAGCATCTCGCCCTACAACCCGCACTGCTTCTATGGTAACGGCTTGTGGTAAAATGTTCTGAACGGTCATTGTTCCCGTGCGTTGTCGCCGCACAATACCGCGCCCAAAATCTGTGTCGGAAACGGCGAGTACTGCGCCTTCTTGAATGGTTGTGAAGCGTCGCACCGCCGACCACGCGCCAGCACCCGCTTCATTCCTTGCTCGGACGCGCCAGAAGTAATTCGTAAAATTTTTCAGTATTGCATTTGCGATGCGGAATTGTGTGGTGCTGGTGCTTTCATCTACAACCAAACTTCCTCCGCTCGTTATTCCTGCTGATGGCGTAAATGCTGAGTCCGTCGCAATTTGAATATCATACACACCTGCGCTTGGCACTGTTTCCCAAACAAAAGCTGCGTCAAGCGGAATATTGCTTGCCGTGTTTATTGGAGAAACAAGTATTGGTGCGCCTTGTGGGATAATTGCTGCCGCCGCACCCACACGAATTGCCTGCACAACAAGCGTGAGACCACGCGCCGCGCTGTTGGTTATTTGGCAATGATACATTCCCGTATCTAAACGCGAGAACGTGGCAAAGCTCAACACCGCACTATTGCTATTCGGAACAGCCCGACCATTCTTGAACCATTGATAGATATTGGTTTCGGTGGTCATTGGCAGTGCCAAAACAAAACGGAAGCCGACTGCTACGAGTGTATCGCGTAGAACCCGCACCGTATCTTGCGGCGCGAATGTATAGGTAAATGCCACATCGCCAGAGCGCACGTTTGGTTCGATATGTTCAAAGGTAAGTTGATTTCGCGCCACGTTCAGCACGGTCAGCCCCGACAAACGCCGCAGATTTGGTAGGCTTGCGAGCGCATTGCTATTCACGCGCAAATTTTGCAAGCGAGCGAGCTGCGAAAAGCTCTCTGGCAGTGCGCCCGTGAAGCGGTTGCTGTCGAGCGCGAGGGCGCGGAGATTTGGCAGCGTACCAAGTTCCGTAGGAATGCGTCCTGTGAGTTCGTTGCGCGTCAGCGCGAGGCGTTCCAGCGCCCGAGCCTCTGCAAGGCGCGTGGGAACTTGTCCCGTGAGCGTATTTGCCGAAAGGTCGAGTTCGCGGATTTGTTGTAATTCGCCTAAGGTGCTGGGAATCTCGCCCGTAAAGCGGTTATGGTTCAAAAGCAACATTTCCACGCGGCGTAGTCCGCCTATTTCCGCAGGAATATTGCCCGGAATCTGATTGTTGCTGATGTCGAGCCGCGTGAGAGCCGCCATGCCACTTGCGTGGCTTTGGGCGGTGGTGTTTTTGTTCGAGCTTTGCGCTACCGATACCGAAAGCGTCGTTGTGCTGCTGCCCCAAATGCTGCTTGGAAGCGGCGTATCAAGGGCGTTTCCAGCAAGCGAAAGCTCGCGGAGATTCGTGAGCGCGACAAATTCTGACGGAATGCCGCCCGTGATTTGATTGCGGCTCAGGTCGAGGCGGCGCAAGCGTGTCAAACGCCCCAAGCAAGCAGTGATGCTGCCCGTAAGGCGATTGCCCGCAAGCGATATTTCATCAGCATTCTGGAGTTCGCACCATTCGCTGGGAAGCTGTCCGGTGAAAGCATTATTGTCCAGACGTATGATGCGAAGCTGCCGTGCCGACGCAATGCCGCTTGGAAGCGGTCCAGTAAATTGATTATTTGAAAGCGTTAGTTCTTCCAGCGCGGGCAGCAGCAAAAGGCTTTGCGGAAATGCACCAGAAAGCGCATTTGCTCTGGCACTGATAGATTTGAGTGCCGTTAAGCGTCCGATACTTGCAGGAAGTTCGCCGTGCAAGCCTGCGCTGTCGAGATGTAAGCGGACAACGCGCCCATTTTCAATGACGATGCCTTGCCAATCCCGCACGCTTACGCCAGCCCGCAGCCAGCCGCTTTGCCGCACCCATTCGCTGCCGAGTGTTGTGTTGAAAAGCTGCACCAATGCCAGCGAATCCTGCTCGGCGGGCGTGAGCGGAAGCGGCGGCGGCGCATACACAAACAGTTTTTTCGCAATTCCTGTGCCTGTTGTCGAGGTAATTTCCAGCGTTCCTTGCGTGGTGCGCGGCAGCATTGGCACAACGAGCGTCATCTGCGTCGGGCTTTCGACCGAGTAGCTTGCAACGGTTTCGCCAAGCAATTTCACGCTGCGGACATTGATAAAATTAAAGCCTTCCACACGCACAATATCGCCCACAAACGCCGTGTCGGGGCTGAAGTTCGTGATAAAAGGCGCAGCAGGACGCTCTGGCTCAACAAAGCGGAATATGCTCGAACTTTGTCCTGTGCCGCCAGGATTATTCACCGCTACGCGCCCTGTTGCGCCCGTCGCCACAAGCGCAGTAATGGTGCGCCCGTCCGAGACACTGAAGTCTGCAACCCGTACACCGCCTATTGTTACAGTCGAAACTTCAATAAAAAACTCTCCCGAAATTGTAACGCTTGTTCCCGTCGCACCTTGCAAGGGCGTAAAGCTCGAAATTTTTGGCACAAAATAAAAATTAAATGCGTCGGAACTTGCGCCGCGCCCAGCGAAATTAGAAATGCGAATCTGCCCCGTCGCGCCTGCATCGTCCACAACCGCGACCAGTTCTGTGGTCGAGCGCACGGTAAAAGAACGCGCTGGAATATCACCAAAACTCACACCCGAAATGCGGCTAAAGTTCGCGCCCGTTACGGTAACGATTGTGCCGGGACCGCCGCGCGGTGGGCTAAAACTCCGCACCGAAGGCACGTTCACAAAGGTAAACTGCTGTGTGCTTGTCGTCGAGCCGCCGAGCGTGGTGATGGAGATTGGCTCAACGCCCGTAAGACCGCCACCAGCACTGACGACAAGCTGTGTGCTGGACACGGGCGACCACGCTGCGGGTCGTCCGCCCACGAGGATGCTTTGAATTTGGGTAAAATTTCGCCCCGTCAGCGTAATTGGCGTGCCGAAGCTCCCAGAATCAGGCGAAAACGAGCGAATTTCTGGCGGTGGAATGTAGGTAAATCGCTGGGAGCTTGTCGTTGAGCCAGCCCCCGTAACGAGTGTTACTGCGGCATTGACAACGGTGTCGCGCACAAGAAAGCGAAGGCGCGTGAAGTTGTTGTCGATGGTATAGCGCGAACTGGGCAGAATAATATTGCCAAGCCGCACCGTATCTATGAGGCGGAAGTTCGCCCCCGTAATGCTCACTTCCTGATTGAATCCCGCAAAGAGCGGCGAGATTCTGGCAATCTCTGGCGGTGGCAGATAGACAAAGGACGTGCTGGCGGTCGTTGTTCCAGCAAAGGTACGGTATTGCAACGCACCCGACGCACCCGCACCAACGCTTGCGATGGCGACGGAATCATTCAGCACAAGAGTAGAATTTGCCGAAACACCGCCAAAGGAAATTATTGGTGTAGGCGAGGATTCGCTTATGTTGTAGCGCGGTGCAAAATTTTGCCCGATGATGGTGATTGACTTACCCGATGACTGGACGTTTTCCTCAAAGCCACGCCGTACGCCGTTTTCGAGCGCGAAATACGAGCGAATCTGCGGAGGGCGAGCCACTTCAAAACGCGAGAGGCTATCAGTAAATGCACCATTGGAAACAGCAACGCTGCCCGTGTCGAGTGCGGGAATATTCGGAATAAAGGGAACCACAGCGCGAATCAGCGTCGGCGAAAGAACTTGCGTACTGAGTGCATTCACGCCATTGAAACGCACCCTTTGGACACCAAAGAAATTCGTTCCTGTAATGTTCACGATTTGTCCGGGCGCGGCGTAGCGCGGTGAAAACGAAGTAATTTCCGGAAGAGTATTTGCAACGCTCAGAACAATCGAAATACTGGTTGAACGCACTCCTGGCTCGTTTGTGCTGGCGCGGAGGATGAGCGCGGTGGTGGAGGCAACGATTGGCGGATTGAGCCATTGAATACGGACGTTGCTGAACATTGCTGAGGTGGAATTAAAAATTGACACCGAAATATCGGGCTGGGAATTGATGAAAAAACTCGCCGTGCTTCCCTGCACGGGCAATGCTTCGAGCCTGATGCTCCGCAGAGGAATAATCGGTGTCCAGACACTATCTTGGCGAAAAACGCTGACCACAATGCTTCCAATCGTTGAGCCGTTTTGAACTGCCCGCGATGAAAGTCCCGTCGAATCGTAAATGCTTTGGCGGCGCGTGAAGGAAAGCGCGAAAGGCGTTGCATTGACGCAGCGTCCGACAATGGTTATCGGTGCGAGGGCTTGCCCGAAATTCGCTTGCACAACGACCGTATCAAAACCGACGCTGGTGGCTTGGTAGCGGATGCGAATTTGCTGCGAGTAGGAAACGCCCGCCACATCGGACGGCGTGAATGTGGGTGCGAGTGTGAGCGGTAGCTGCTGAAGCGACATTGCGGGAAAACTAAACGAAAATTGCGTTGCTCCTCGCGCAAAATACGCACTGCCATTTTGTGCGACATTGCTTGCGTTTATTGTGATGACGGTATCTTTGATTTGCCCAAATGCCAGAGTTCCCATGTTGATAAGGCTCACTGCCGGAGCAATGGTAACATTGGGCTGCACAAGTGCGAAGGCAGCACTGTTTATCGGCATGAGCGGACCGAATTGCACCGTTTCGGTGGCATTTGTCGCACCAAGAAAGCGCAGCGTTGGGAAAATGGCAATGCCCGCCGTCGCGGTCGTATTGATGGGCGACGAAGGGCTGAGTTTCAGATTGGTTGCCGTTACCGCGCCAGCATAATCAAGGTCGCGGTTATTATTCACATCCACCGCATGAACAATAGGGCTAGGGCGCATCGTCGCGCCAGTCGTGATGGTAACGGGCTGTTGAATAATGCTCAAACGGTCGGCAACAACAGCAACGCCAGAATTTGCCATTGCACCAATCATTGCCGAAGGATTGAGCAAGCCAGAGCGCGGTACGCCTGGCGTGAGGGCTTCGGTTACGGCAGCGATGACATTGAACGTAAAAACGTCGTTGTCAATGACAGTCGTTTTGTAGCTTGCTTTGAGCATAAAATCCACAGAGCCGTTATCGGCAGCCGTTGCAAAAGCAGGACGAAGCGCGGGCGGAATCGTCAGCATCACGCTTGCGGCGGCGGGAACTTCGACAAGTTTTGTTGTGCCGGCAGCGTCGTAGAGCGCGATATTGTCTAAGGGTGCGGGATTAGTAATGCTGATGGTAACCGATTGCAAAACCGTTGGGAAATTGTCGTTGTCGGTTTGAGGCGGTGCGGTTGTTCCGCCGTCGCGGAGGCGAAAACTGCCAACAATCGGGGAAGTGGCAGAGACAGCACCAGCGAAGTTTTGATAGGGAATAGCCAACGTATTGGCAAAGCCAAGATTCATAATATCGCCCAAATTTACGCACGGCGGCGTACCGACAATCACGATACCAATGGTGTTATTTGCGGCATAGTTCGTATTAAAATTCACTGAACGGCAGAAAAAATCCCATGTTCCGCTGACGTTGATGTAATAGACTCCGGGCGTACTTGGTGCATTGAAGGTAATACCGGTGCGGTTTCCCGTAAGATTGAAGGGGAAAGGAGTGATGCAATCGCGGACAACATTCGTCGAAGCATCACTGTTCATGCCGACGTAAATTTGCGTTGCACAGCCAGGGCAATAGGTTGGTGGCACACCCACGCCCGCAAAGGTGTATGCCAGCGTTAATGCACCATTTGGGCTTGCATAGACCGTATTGGTGCCGCTTCCTGAAAGCACACCTGCGCCCGTCAGGCTGACGCTCGTAAAGTCAATAGACCGTTCCCACAGGTTTACGTTTACCGTTGCTGGTGGCGATAGCGTTCCGCAGCCCGTGCCGCCAGTGGTGGTGACAATTCCCGTCAGAAGTTGCGTCGTTACATACACTGGCACAGCCATCGTGCCATTGTAGGAATACACTTCCACAACATAGCTCACACCAGCAGTCAAGCCCGTCGCAGCGATTGGTCCGACGGAAGCACTATTGGAAAGAATCGTTCCCGCGCCAAGCGTTCCGCCAACGGCGTACATTGTGCCGTTCACGGGTGCAGTGGAAGCCGACGCTGCCGGACGCACCAGCACCAAATAGCCCGTCGGTGTTGGTGTGGCGGCGGTGAAACTGGCAGAAAAGCTCGTATTGGCAATGGCAGAAAAGGTTAGGTCGGTTGGTGGAAGCGCACCATTGCCCACAGCAAACGTGCGCGTCAGTGCTGATGCCGTTAGCACGGCTCCGGCTGCGCTGGTAATATCGGGCGCATTGATGCTGCCACCAAGCGAAGTATAAGGAGTGGTGCGTGCGCCAGAAGCCACGCCGACGGCTGTTCCAGCCACAGGCACGACGGTTGGGCGCAGCGTTACGGTGGTGCTTGCTCCGCCTACCATGCCAGCGAGGACGTCCATTTGCCACGAACCATTATTGCCAAACATTGCTGAAAGATTGGTGTGCGGTCCTGCGGAGGTAAATGCGCTGTTATCAGCCTGAATGCGAGCAGTGGCGGCGACTCCAGGATTGGTGATGCTCAACGGCATAAACACTGCGCCAGAACCAACGGGAAAGTCATATGCTCCAACAGCAGCAACGGCGCGGTCGAGCGGACCAGCAATCATGCCCGATGTACGCACAACGGCTGCCGGCGCGGGGTTCTGCACGGTGAGTGTATTGGTGAGGCTCGTAGTAAGATTGCCGCCGCCCAGCGTGAGAATGCCGCTATTATTGATAACAAGCGGTGTGCCGAGCGCGAAATTGCCCGAAGCCCCACCAAGAGTGAAGTTGCGCAGCACGTTGTTTGTGGCAGCGGAAAAGCGCAGCGCGTTGGTAACAGGACCGTTGATGGTCAAATTATTGTCGTTTACGCGAAACTCGCTTATGGCGGTATTGACCAAGCCGCCGTTCAGCACAAGCCCGTTTCCAGCTGCTTCGGTCAAGGCATACCGAGCTGTGCCGACAAACGTAAATGCGCCTGCAACGGTCTTGGTTGTTGGTCCAGCAGCTTGAAGCACACCATTGGTATTGGCAAGGCGCACGCTGCCGCCCATTGCATCAGGAAACTCGCGTCCAGTAGAGCTTTTCAGCGTTGTTCCCGTGTATTCAAGTATGGCGTTTGTCGCGCCGTAGCTGACATCATTCGCGCCTGTAACGATACCATTTCCCTGAATTTCTAAGGTTGCTGCGCCGCCAACACTGACCGCGCCGTTGTTGGTCAAGGTTGCGCCGTCTTGCACCACGACGCGCCCTGGCGAAACAACGGAGAGCGTTCTGCCACCGCCTGTGCCGATAGTATGTGTGCCTCCGGACATCAACCTAAACATACCACTGGTGGTGAAAGAACCAGCATTCGTGAGGTTGAGATTATTCACCGACCACACGCTACTAAACGATGCAGCAACACCTGTTCCTGCCTCTAGCGTGGCTACTGGAGGAAGGCAGTACGAGCCATCAAGCGTGGGACTGCCCAACACACGAAGAATACCAAGACCGTTGGTTAGATCAATTTTTCCAGAGCCAGCACCAGTGAACGCGAATGCAGAACTGCTATTGATTTCCAGCGTGTTTGAACCAATATTGAAATTGCCAGAATTGGTCATAAAAATCTGGTTTCGCACTGTCAGAGCATTCGTGAGAGTAACATTTGCGGTGGTGTTGATGTCCAAACTTCCAACTTGATTGCTCAGAAACCACGCCGCTTGCAGCGTTGGGCGGCGTATTTCTATCGTTGAGCCAGGTTGCGCATTACATCGTCCTCCAACAAACGTGAATGTTCCTTCACCAAGAATCACCCTGCGTGGCGCAGGGATAGTGATGTTTGCTCCACCAGCACTCGTACTTACGTCTCCCGCAAAAAAGACATCACTGCCGATGGTAACAGTACTATTGCCAATAAACACGTTTCCGTACATCGGATTGGGCAAAGGTGGAAACATCTGCGGCGTAGTAGTGCCGCTCCATGGTCCACCGAAGGTGATTTGGGCGGCGAAAGAGCGATAATTGACATAGCTCGAACCGTTCACTGTTCCTGTATTGACGAGGGTCAAAAAGCCGCCATCCATATTCAAAATGTTATTGACCGTAATTATACCATTCGACCAAATCTCGCCTTGCACAACTCTGTTGGTCGCGCCGTTGAACGTCGTAACCGAACCAGAGCAAATAAGCCGCGCAGAGGTCGCACTAGCACCATTGAGGGTAAAATTACCGTTAAAAGTCAGTGGAACGCCCGCACCATCATTGACGTTGCCTGCCAGAATGCTTGTGTTGCCAGCAATGACGGCACCACTGGGAAACGTAAGATTGATACCGGGCGCAGTATTGACTTCGATATTGCCCGGAAAGCCGCCTACGTACTGCATTCCCGTCGCGCCGTTCAGAAATTCATTCCCTACGTTTTTTGGGGCTATGCCGCCGATGTAGCGTAAGAGCGAACCTGAGTTAAAGCCCATACATGGCGCATTCACACTGGCATTTCCTACTAATTCACATACTCCACTAATATTCCACCGCGTTGCTCCGCCTGCTCCAGTAATGCTTGCGCCGTTCAGAACGCGCATGAGTGCATTAAAACCAATATTGATATTTGCATTGCCGCCTGCATCGCTTGTTGTTCCGTGAATAATGAGCGTCGTGCCAGCAGGAAACGTGAGGGTGCGCTGAAGCGAGGCGGCGAGAATCCCGCGCACATTAATCGTTGCAACGCCAGTAAAAGTGATATTGTTGGGTGTTTCGCCAAGAAGCCCAAAGGTTGCGTCGTCTGTCGCGCCCGGAAAGCCAGCCGCTGCCGCGCCACCAAAGCCAGTAGTGGACCAGTTATTGACATTCGTCCAGACGTTATCGGGTGCGGCGGTGCGCCACCAATACTGAATAGCCAGTGCATTGCTTGGCAACAGCACACACAACAAAAGAGTAAACAAGCAGCATACAAACTGCTGTGCGGAGGAAGCGAAGAAAGGAAGCATAGAAGGTCTGAAAATACGGGAGAAAAAATCACGAAAAAGAGAAGGTAACAAAGAACTAACGTAGGAAACGTGCCGCTTTCAAGCAAAACAACTGCACCGTGCTTTGCTTGTCTGATTGCGTGTCGAGCATAGCTCGTAATATCGTATTTTTCTCTGTTGTACACAACTTTCTTTTGCGAATTGCAAGCACGATATATGCGGAAAATGTGTCGAAAATGTGTCCACGATTTTCATTGATGTGCAAAGAGCAGACTTCGGTTTTCTCTCGAAAGGAAGTTTGTAAAGAATACGGGAAAGAGTGTATCTTTGCAGATGACGTTGAGCAGTATTTCTCAAGTAATTATCATTAAAAATCACCACTCCCGCGTTCGCGTACGATGCACTATGGCGCAGAAAAAACACACCATTCTCATTATTGACGACAACCCCGCAAACCTTGAAGCTATCGGGGCGTGTTTGCGCCTGACGCAAGAACAGTACACGGTGATAACCGCGCCGAATGGTCAGGAAGGCTGTCAGAAAGCCATTTTTGCGCAGCCAGATTTGGTGATTATGGATTGGATTATGCCCGAAATGAGCGGCTTGGAGGCTCTTACGCTTCTCAAAGGGCGCACCGAAACGCAGGATATTCCCGTTGTTATGCTCACGGGGCTTGGTTCGGCAAAGCACGTAGAATACGCCTTGAATGCGGGTGCGGCGGACTATCTGCGCACTCCGATTGACAAAAATGAGCTTCTGGCGCGGGTTCGCGCAACGCTTGCCTTGCAGGATTCGTACAAAGAAATCAAGCATCAGCGCGAAAAACTGGAAACGCAAAACCACGAACTTCTGGCACTGAATCAGGAAAAAAATGAGTTTTTGGGAATCGCCGCGCACGACCTCAAAAACCCGCTCAATAACATCGCCGACCTTGCCCGCATTATTGAGCAAGACACCGATAGTATGACGCTTGCAGAGATACAAGACTTTGCAAAGCTCATCCGCGAATCCTCAGCAAAAATGTTTGAATTGGTGCGCAATCTTTTGGATGTAAACGCGATTGAGCGCGGCGGTATTCACGTTCAGGCACAACACTTCGACCTTGTTCCGCTTGTGAATGCCGTCATTGAAACCTACACGCAACGTGCCGCCAGCAAAGGAATCACACTGCATTTCGACTACGAGCGCGAAGAAATGTTTGCCTTCGCCGATGAACACCTCAGCGAGCAGGTCGTGGAAAATATTATCTCGAATGCCGTCAAATACTCACCGCACGGGAAGAATGTGTACGTGAGAATCAAGGATGAGGGCGGAAGGATGCAGCAAGAATCAGTCGCAGATTCCGACCTCAGCCCTCATACTTCTTCTTTTCTTCGGATTGAAGTTGCCGACGAAGGTCCGGGTATTTCGGCAGAAGATATGAAAAAGCTCTTTGGGAAATTTGCACGGCTCTCTGCGCAGCCCACTGGTGGCGAGCATTCGACGGGATTGGGGCTTTCGATTGTGCGCAAACTCGCCGAAGCAATGCACGGCAAGGTGTGGTGCGAATCCCAGATCGGGTGCGGCGCAACGTTCATTGTGGAACTCCCAACGACACCATCTTCTTCGGCACCACCAACGGAAACAGGCATCGTATGAAGCAGATTCTTCGCATACAAGACCTCCGACGGCGCATAGAATCTGCCTCCAGCGAGCAAGAACGTATTTGTTTGCATTTAGACTTGGCATATGAACTGCGCAATCAGGACGTTGCAACGGCATATCGTTTACTGAACGACATCCAAGCTCTGGTGGACGCACGAGGCGATGAGATTCTGATGGCAGAGCATTCCTACACGCGGGGAACGGTGAGCGCGTGCAATTTTGAGTATGATGTTTCGTTGCAATCTCTGTTTGCGGCACTCGAACTCTTCCGAAAAAACGGGCATATCGAAGGAGAGGTGCGGTCGCTCAGGTGGATAGCCATTACCTACCGCAATGTTGGAATGCTCATTACGGGCGTTGAATATGCGCATCAGGCTCATGCGATTGCTCAGAAGCACGATTTGAAGAACCTTCTGGGGTATTGTGCAACGATTGTCGGCGATTGCTATGTTCTGCTGCACCGCCACGATGAAGGCGAGGAATACCACAATAAAGCGGCCCAGATAGCTCATGCAACTAGTGATATTGTCTTGGAAGGGCAGGCATTGTGGAGCCTTGCGCGGCTCTACGAGCAGACAGGGCGCTACGAGGCGGCAATGCAGTACTACAAAGCCAGTTTTGATGTTCGTATGAAAGATGGGGATTTATTGGGCGCGGGAACATCGGAATATGGCATGGCATCGGTCGCGGAGAAGCAAGGTAATACGCGGGGTGCGCTGCATATCTATTTGCGTTTGCTGCAGAGTTTGCGCACTGCCGCTTTTGGTCCACGACAAACCGAAGTATTTATTTTGCTTGGCATAGGACGATTGTATATGAAGAGTACAAAACCCAGCAGGGCGCGTCCGTACTTGCTTTTGGCAGTCCAGATGGCAACGGCAATAGGCACGGGCGGCAATGTTTTGATTTCAACATATTTTGAATTTGCAAGTTTTCTCAAATTGGTAGGAGAATTTCAGGAAGCCTTGACGTACTACGAGAAATACCACGCTTTGAGCCAAGAACTCTCGCAACGCGAAGCGCAGCAAACCTCGCAGTATTTCCGCCAAGCATATGAATTTGACAAAGCGCGGCAACAAAACGAGATTTATCGCTTGCGCAATGAAGAGCTTGCCGAAGCCAATCGCCAAAATGAGCGCTTGCTGCTGAACGTGCTGCCAGAAGCCATTGCACAGCGCATGAAAGCGGGCGAAACGATGATTGCGGAGTATTTCGAGAACGTAACGGTGCTGTTTGCCGATATTGTCCATTTTACCCAACTCGCCGCCAAGCATTCGCCCGAAGAATTAGTGAGTTTGCTCAATCGCATTTTTTCCGCTTTCGATATTTTCTCCGAACAGTACAATTTAGAAAAAATCAAAACTATCGGCGATGCCTACATGATTGTCGGCGGTGTGCCGCATCCAAGCCCGCATCATGCTGAATCGGTCGCCAATATGGCATTGGAAATGCTCGACACCATTCGTCTGCTCTCGAAAAGCCTCCCGCATCCGATAGATATTCGCATTGGGATTCACACGGGCGCAGTCGTGGCGGGCGTGATTGGGCAAAAAAAATTCTCATATGATTTGTGGGGCGATACCGTGAACACTGCATCGCGCATGGAATCGCATGGCGAAGCAGGAAAAATTCATGTTTCGGAAGAAGTGCGCTCGGCATTGACAGAGAAATTTAGCTTTGAAGCACGCGGAGCAATTGAAATAAAAGGCAAAGGCACAATGACCACGTATTTTCTCACGCGGCGGTGCTGAAGAAAGCATTGCTTGGCAATGATGTTCCATCACAAATAATGATATTTTATTAGGACGTTCGCAAACCTCACAGGCAAGAATGCCTGTGCCACGACAAAACTGATAGATACTGGCTTTGGTGGCACAGACATTCCTGTCTGTGAGCTTCAAAAGCAC
>RDXM01000177.1:0-15084 GCA_004292595.1 Candidatus Kapaibacterium sp.
ATGTTGATATGAAGAGGTTTGAAGTTCTTCAATATCGGCACAATGAACCCTTTTTTATACTTTTTTTGCTACTCCACGTTTGAATGGGGTGCTACCTTCAAAACACTATTGCGAATAAACTCTGAAACATCGTCGTTTAGTTTTCCATTGACCGTTACTTTTCCTGACTTTACTGGATGCTTAAACTGCCGATGGCTACCTTTAGTTGAAGAATGAACCCACCCGTCATGCTCAATGAGTTTGATGAGTTCTTTTATTTTCATCGGTTTTGTTTGATGTTTGAGCAAACTTTTTGCTTCGGTTCACTGTACACAATTTACCACTCCACATTGAGATTCACAAAAAATTGCCGCCCAACAAGATTTGGCAAGGAACGCAGGTTCAGAGCATCAAGCATATTATTCACGCCGCAAGTGGCGCGAAGCGAGGAAATACCAAGTACACGGGCATCTTTGGCAAAGGGAAATGTTTTTGAACACGCTAGGTTGATGTTCCAATACGCGGGAATGTCTTCGCTAGAGGAATCCCAGACTTTACGCGGCGGGTCGCCAATGACGAAGCCGTTTCGGTCGAGGGCTTCATCGCCCATTGTGCCGATGTACTGGACGCGGATATTCGCCGACCAGCCGTTTGCGTCGTCGTCGTATTGCAGGCGCAGTGCGCCCGAATGCGGTGGGCGAAACCACAACCCGCGATAATCCTGACGTTTGAGCGGAATAAACGCGCCCGTGCTAGCATCTACCGCGCCAGCAGTGCCGCTTTGAATCGCAGCAAGCACTTCCATGTCCATTGCTTCCAGATATTGATAGCCAAAGCTAGCAGTCAAGGATTCACGCGGTGCGAGCGGGATTTGCGAGCGCAAATTCAGCTCCAAACCTTGCGTGTACGCCCGCGCAACGTTGCGATACGAATAGACATCACGGTCATTCGTGCGCCCGACGCGATAGACTTCAATTAAATTCGTTAAATTATTATGAAACAAACGCGCATCCAGATTCCACGCGCCCGCGTCGAAATCGCCCAGCGTTAGCGTTCCCATATTCCAGACCGCGCCGAGGTCGAATGCCATTGAGCGTTCTGGCTGAAGCGTGTTCCCAAGCCGGTACGCGCCGATAAGGTCGTAGCCCGCTCCTGCCAAGCGATTGGAAAATTCCACGTACAACTGGCGGAAATCGGGGGCTTTGAAGCCAGTGCCGCCAGAGGCGCGAATTTGCAAGGCATCAGACGGCTTGAAAAGAAGCGAGAAGCGAGGATTGAAGCTGTTTCCGAAGGCACTTGTGGCATCGTAGCGTGCGCTGAGGGCGTAGGAAAGCCAGTCGAGCGGATTTCCTTCCCACTGCCCAAAGCCAACAAAGGTGCGGTATTGCGGGTTGGTGGGATAGCGAGAACCGCTTGCGTCGTCGAGTTGAAATTCAGCACCGAGCGTGAAGCGATTTTTTTCATTCCACAGCACGTCGTATTGCACCAAGCTCCGCGAGATGCGGCGTTGGAGGTTGTCGGTGCGACCGACTGCGCCTTGTGCAACGTCGAAATTGTAGGTTTCATCAAAGAGCGAGGCGTAGGTTTGTGCTGAAAGCCGCGCCTTGCCTAGTGTCCACTCCATTGCGAGCGTGGCGGAATAATCGCTTTGCTGCACCGAGCCTTTATTTGATGCCACCTGCCCGAAAAAAGATTCGATAAATGCGCCCTCGCTGCCTGTGCCGAAATAGCGAAGATTTGCCGAAAGATTGAGATTTGAGGCGGGATACCACTTTATGCGAGCTTGTACCGTGCGGTCATTGAATGCAGCAAAAGGCACGGTCAGCGTGTCGCGCTGTTGCTCGTTTTGCATGATTTGTGTGCGCTGAAAGCCGCTTGCATTCTTGTAATTCCCGAAAACGGCAACATCAAACGCATCACCGCCGTAGTTGATTTCGCCTTGCACTTCTGCCGCGCCGCGCTCAATCATTTGCGAGTAGAGCCGCCCAGACCAACCTGGTTGCGGTTTTCGGGTGATAATGTTAATCACGCCAGCAAGCGCGTCGCTGCCGTACAAGCTCGACATTGGACCTTTGACAATTTCCACTTGCTGCACGTTCCCGACCGAAAGCCGCGTCAAATCTATCACGCCAGCCACGCGCCCAATAACGGGCTGTCCGTCAATCAAAATCAAGGTGTAGTCTGGGTTCAAGCCCATCATCTGCACACCGCTTCGGACGTGGTTTGTGATGAGCAAGCCTGTTTGTTCTTGGAGCATATTGCCCAGATTCACCATGCCTGTTGTTTTCGTAACGGCTTGGTCAATAATTTCCACGCGCACGGGCGAATTTTTCAGCAACACTTCATTCCGCGCACCAGTAATGACGATACGTTCAGCATTGTAGGTCTTCGAGCGCGAAGAATCATTTTTGCTTGAGGAAGTGCTTTTCTTCGCAGGAATGGCGGGCATTCTGGGGGATTTGGTGAGTGAATCATCATTCGCAACACCAGCAGTAGTACGGGGCAGGGAAGAGCTGGATAGCGCATGAGTACGCGCTTGCGCGGCAATGCAGCAAAAAAATATCAATGAAAGATTGAGTGCGAAAAAGCTGAATGACCGCATACTATCTCAGTTTGTGGGATTACTTTTTTGTTGATGCTGTGTTCCAAATTGTTGGCAACTCAACATCTGTAATTACACAAATATAGATGAAATCAGGATGCGTGGCAAAACAAATTTTATTGGACATTTTTTTGCATTAACCATTCGCCGCTTCCTTTGCTTTTCGCGAATCGGTAAAGCGATTGGTCGTGTTGATAAGACGCATGGCGAGCGTGAAGATGAGTTTTTTTGCAATTTCAGGATTTTGCCGCACCAATTCATCAATCGTGGCATTGTAGTATGTTATTTCGCACTCATTTTTTGCAACGATAGTTGCAGTGCGGGGTTCATTGGTGATTTCGCTCATTTCGCCAAAAATAGTTTCTGGTACGCTGAACTCCGTAATTTTCACTTTATCTTTGAAAACCTCCACCGTTCCGCGATGCAAAATGTAGAAACCACGCCCTTTATCGCCTTCTTTCATCACCGTTTGCCCTTGTTTTGCATGGATTTTTTCTTCCCGATATTCGTGCGCTGAGATAGGCGCGAACTTCGTGGTGGGAGTATTGGAGAGATAAGAAGCAAGCTGCTGCGAGGAAACCTGCGCTTCGTGCGAATGCTTACCAAGCGTCATCGTCGAATCCATGCGGAAACGCAGAACAAGATTGTTCAACTGATTCGTTACGGCTGCTAAATTATTGATGGTGGCTGCAACCCGCTCAGTTTCTTGTGCCGACTGCGAGGCGGTCGAAGCGATATTTTCCACGCTGCTCAAAATGTGCAAACTCGTTGCGGACTGCTCTTCGGTGGACGACGCAATTTGGCTGATGCGGTCTAATACCGATTGCGAACTGGTCATAATTTCTTCCAGTGCCACTCCAGCAGAATCAGCAAGTTTTATACCTTGTTCTACCTTCTTCGAGCTAGCAAACATGAGGTTTGTAGCGTTTCCAATATCGTGCAGAATTTGGTCGAGCATTCCGCTAATTTGCTTGGTGGCTTTCGAGGTCTGCTCGGCAAGTTTGGCAATTTCATCGGCAACAACCGCAAAGCCGCGTCCCTGCTCGCCTGCGCGGGCGGCTTCGATGGCGGCGTTCAGCGCGAGAAGATTGGTGCGCTTGGCGATATTTTCAATCGTTTGAATGATTTTGCCAATGTCTTTGCTGGACGTTCCCAAACTTTCGATGTTCACCGCCGAACCTTTGACCACATCGGCTAGATTACGGATATTTTCAACTGCTTGCGCAACCACAAAACCGCCTTCTGCAGCCACTTTGCGGTTTTCGGCAGCAAAGCGCGTCGTTTCGGTGGCGTTTTGCGCACTGTGCGTGATGGCTTTATTCATCTCCTCCAAGGCAGTATTTACCTCGTCTGACTGCACCCATTGCTTTTGCGCCCAGAAAACAAGCGCGTCTTTGGACTCGTTGATTTTTCCTGCAATTTGCCGCGTAACGCTCACCGCCTCTAAAATCTGGCTCATCATACCGCGAATATTCGTTACAACGTCGTTGAAGCCCAGAAACAATCGTCCAATTTCATCATTTTTTTGTGCGTTCAGGTGCGCCGTCAAATCGCCTTTTGCGAGAGCTTCCATTTGCTGCAAAATCTCGGAAACGCTGGAGTGGAGATAGCTTGTTTGGGTTTCGAGCGTGTTGAGCGTTGAGTTGAGGTCGGATTGCTGCTTGAGCAGATTTTGCTGCTGCGACGTAATTTTTTTATTCGATTCCAGCATTCCCGCCGCCATGCTGTTAAATGCTTGCGAGAGCGAACCAATTTCATCCAAACTTCGCACCTCGACGGGGTTAAATTCGCCTTCAGCGAAATGCTGCGTGGCGAGTTTTAATGCTCGCACAGGGCGAATCAGGCTCAGAGCAAGGAAGTATGCGGTTGGTAAACCAGTTAAAAAGGCAAGCGCAATCACAATATACATCCAGCGTTCTGCTGAATGCGCTTGTTTTTCCTTCGCGCTGACAATGCCATCAATATTGCGCAGGGCATTTTGTTCATATGCGCTGAGTTGGGTATTGAGCGAATCAACGTGCTTTACGATACTTGCAAAGGCGATAAACGTTTCGCGGTAGGCTTGTGTTTCGGCAAGGACTGTCGCTTGAACAGTAGGATTGATGCCGCTTAAAGCCGTTATTTCTGCGAGCTTTTCTGTGTATTCAGCAAGTTCGCGGACGTGTTTGTCGAGTTTGCGCAAAATAAAATCTTTTTCGTATCGGCGGCATTGCAAAAAAAGAATGCGAATCTCTGGCGTAGAAGATTCACGAAGCGCATCTTCGATATTGTGCGCGTGCTTACGAAAAAGACCTTCCGCGCCTTGATTTTCCGTCATTCCACGCTTATTCCAGTCGTTGATATACTCTTGCCATGTTGTTTGATACTCCGTGAGAGAACTTTGCACCTCGCCCATTTCTTTTCGTGCGCTTAGTCCTTTGGGAAGGCTGGTAAATGCTCGTGTTGCAATTTGATTGAGCGAATCAAAGCGCGGAATATGCTCGGTTTTGTGCGTGGTATAAAAGTCAATACGATTTGAACGAATTTGCAACATTGCCGATTCTACCGTCCGCGCCATATCGCGTTCATCCAAAATGCGTGAACCCACGATAGAAACAAGTGCTACCGCCGCCGTAAACGCCGCAAGAATGCCTGCTAAACCGAGAATTTTTCCAAATAATGAAATACGTTGTAAGGGAGCAAACATACTGCTGATGAAAAAAATGGAAGATAAATGGTAAAATGTACAGCACGAAGTCCGAATAAACCTTGTGGCAAGCACAATATTCTGTAACGGCGCAAGATACAAAAACAGAAGGTTTTTTCAATTATGGCAATGCGGGAATAGTCAAAAATTTCAGACAGCTTTTATATTAGAGTTTATCTCGAATAAGGTTTTTAGGGTTTTGGAGCAAGGCAGCATGCTGCCTTGTTTCGTAAAAAAGTCTATTCGGAATAACGTTTATTTTATATGCAATAAAAAAGAGCCAGTTTTTATCCACTTTTCGTATATCTCTAGCACCTCTTTTTGGAGAATCCAAGCAAAGCAGATGAGCTTTTATGCTGCCTGTATTGCTGAAATTGCGTATTTTGGTGCGAGTACGACCCGCACGTTGTACACGCACCTTTGCACAATACTTCACCATTTCACCAAACTCTTTCATTATGCTTGCACGCCTTTATTCACCGCTTGCTTGGACGACGCTTGCCCTTGTTTTTCTTGTGATTTTGGCTGGAGCTGTTGTCCGCACAACTGCATCAGGGATGGGCTGTCCCGACTGGCCCAAGTGCTTCGGGCAATATATTCCACCAACAGATATTTCGCAGCTTCCAGCAGATTACAAAGTACGATTTATGGTCAAAGGCAAGGAAATAGCAGACTTTGATGCCTTCAAAACATGGGTGGAATACATCAATCGCTTGCTGGGTGCGCTCTTGGGCGTGGTCATTTTTGCCATATGTGTTTCGTCGTTGGCTTTTCGCAAAACGCATCGCATTAATATCGTGCTTGCCGCTTCGTTGCTTGTTGTTACGGGATTTGTAGGCTGGCTGGGTTCGGTGGTCGTCAAAACAGACCTTGAGCCAGTGAAAATTACTATTCATATGCTCACGGCGTTTGTTATTCTCGCACTTGCGGTGCTAACCGTCCATCAACAGCGCACCCAGTCTGAACGCCTCGTGATTGCTCGTATTCAAGGATTACCTGCATGGGTGATGCCGCTTATGTTTGCGAGCGTTGTGCTGACGCTTTTGCAAGTCATGCTGGGAACGCAAGTCCGCGAAGAAATTGACACGATTGCCAAAACGCTCGAATATCGTTGGCGGGAACTCTGGATACAGCAGCTTTCCTCCATGTTTCTGGTGCATCGTTCGCTCTCGTGGCTGGTTTTCATGGTGAATGCAGCTATCGCGGTGCAGCTGTGGAAAACAACGAGGTCTCAACGCTCGAAATATGCGGAATATTCGGAATATCAGGTTCTCCGCCGTGCGGTGGTGATTGTTCTTGCAGGGATTTTCCTTGAAATTTGCTTAGGAATCACGCTGGCATATTTCGCAATGCCAAAAGCCGTACAACCCGCACATTTACTTGTCGCAAGCGGTATTTTTGCTGCACAATTATTTGCGGCATTGGAAGTACGTTTCGTGCAACAACAACGGTAAAACAATCTCTTGCACAAGCTCCAAGACACATTATGATACAAGACCCAATCACACAAGACCCAATCACGCTTTGCATCGTGGACGACCACGAACTTATCCGTTTTGCAATGGAGTCGTGGATTCAGCAAGACCTCCAGACGCATTCCGCTCTTCGCCCCATCCACGTTGTTGGCACAGCCGAAAATGGAGCCGAAGCATTAGAGCTTATTCCGCGAGTACAGCCCAAAGTATTGCTTGTGGATTTTCAGCTACCTGATATGCTTGGAAGCGAGATAATATCACGCTTACGCGCTGGTGGATTGGAGAAAAGTGCAATGAGCATTCTAGCACTGACAGGCATGGACAATGCACCAATCAAGGACATTCTTGCAAGCGGCGCAAATGGGTATTTGTCGAAATCAGAATCTAGTACAAGCATCATACAAGCCATTCGCCATACAGCCGAAAAGCCGCATGAACTCTGGCTTAATCCTGCCGAAGCAAAAAAAATGGTGAATGCTGACCGCGCACTGTCCATGGCAGGCATCACGCCAGCAGAAAAAAATATCTTGAAAATGCTGCTCTTTGCTAACGAAGAAATTGCCGAAACGCTGGATATTTCGCGTGGTACACTGAAATCACATTTGAATAGCATTTACCAAAAACTTGGCATTAATTCTCGCGAAGAAGCCGAAGAGTTTGCCACGAAAATTGGCTTACTTCCCAAGGTTCTTCGGTAATAGACACGATTTCTTCTCTGCCGCGCAATCGGCGCAATCAATAAAAAACCAATCTCAACGTCTGATAGATACTGGATTACGCCTCAGGCTTTGTATTCTTTGACAAGTACGGTCATTGCTCAGGCACGTATTGACAGTCAGCAATAATCTATATTTCTATATTCATTGGAGATTTTCTATGAAATTGTTTCGTTGTGTTGTGGGGAGTTTTGCACTCCTTTTTTTTGCTCACCTCCACGCATTTGCCAGCTCTGGCGGCTTTGTTGGTGTTACGCAGGTGGGGTGTACGTGTCATGGTTCAGCCAGTAGCGGCACAAGTCTCTCTATTCCCGAGAGAAGCGGTGCAATTACCGTGAAGGCTGGCGAAACCTTGTCATTGTCGCTCATGGTGGCGCACTCTTCGCAATCACGGACGGGCATAAATCTTGCCGTCCAAAATGCCACTGGCACAAACGCTGGCACACTCCAAGCCGGGAACGGCTCGCAACTGATAGGTGGGGAATTAACCCATTCGTTTCCACAAAGTTTTTCAGGCGGTAGTGTTTCCTTTCCGTTTCAATGGACTGCCCCCACAACGCCCGGCACCTACACGCTCCGTGCCGTTGCCAACGCCGTGAATGGTGATGGCGGAACAAGCGGCGACGGATGGAATTTCCTTGCACCAATTACCATTACGGTCGAGCCGCCTACGCCAGCAGGATTTACCGTTTCGGGAAGAATCCTGAATCCAAGCGGTGTTGGGGTTGCGGGAGTGACGGTGAATTTGACAGGAAATAATCAAAATCTGAGCGCAACAACCGATGCGCAGGGTGCGTATTCCATTCCAAATGTCCCAAATGGCGCATACAGACTCATTCCCAGCCTTGCGAACTGGATTTTTGAACCAACAATACTTCCAAGTGTAGCGGTAAACGGTGCGAATGTGATGGGGCAAAATATCATTGCTCGGCGACTGTGGGCTATTTCTGGAACAGTGCAAACACAAGCTGGAGTGCCTGTTTCTGATGTTCTTATTTCCGCTACGCTTTCCTCTGGCAGCAACATTGTTACCTCTGCCACGACCGATGCACGAGGAAATTATACACTGTGGGTGTTGAATGGCACATACACCATTCGTGCAAGCCGCACAAATTGGATATTTGCGGCACCTTCATTTACTCAAACAGTCAATGGAGCAAATCTTGATAATGTGAATCTGCTCGGTACGCGCTTGTGGGCGGTTACCGGAACAATCGTGAATCAAAACAACGAGCCTCTTCCAAACGTTACCATGAGTGCCAGTAGCGGAATAGGAGTCGTGGCAGCAAGCACCGCTACGACTGATGTGCAGGGAAATTACACGCTTTGGCTACCGAACGGCACGTACACCATCACACCAAGCCGCACAAATTGGGCATTTATGCCGACAACGCTCACGGCAACAGTGGCGGGTGCGAATCTGGCGTTAGACCGCACGACAGGGCGATTGGTAATGTCGGTGCGCACCTTTGCAAACGAAATCACCGTCCAGACCGCTCCCAATCCCGCTTCAGAGCAGGTTGTTATTTCCTACACACTCTCTTCGCCGCAGCCCACACGTATTGATCTTTTCAGCATCACAGGAAAACAGGTGCGTTCTTTTGGCGAGCAGACAAGCTCAAGCGGCAAGCAAACAAGCGTGATTGACGTGCAAGATTTGCCAACAGGAATGTATTTTGTGCGTATTCAAGCAGGAACAGAATTGTTACGAAGTTCACCAATTCTTGTGAGGAAGCAATAAAAAGCGATAGATATGAGATATTATCGCCGTCGTGAGCCGATAAACTTGAGTTCAAGAAACACTGAGGCAACAAGGATATTCTGTTCCTTGTTGCCTCAGTTTTAGTTATTCGCATACTCGTAGGATAGCAAGTATTTATCAGGCTGTCAAGCTCTTTGTATGCTCCTGACAAAAGGTTGTGTAGTCGTTATGGACTTGTCGGGAATAAGAAGCGGCATAGTGTACAATATCCTGTTGCCATGCGGTCTGGGAGGCAAATTCAATTAAAGAATCAATCGTTGCTGAACCTTGCCTGCCTGAACTCCGAAGTTGTGCGAAGGCGGTGAGTTTGCCCATGGTTGCCAGTGCTGTGGAAAAGCGTTTATATTTTCCTTTGAGTGCAGCGAGGTCGAGTTTGTCTTGGCTGGGCTGGAGCTCGCGTAAAATATAGGTTTTTCCTGCCATTTCGAGTGCCGAAAGCAGAGCAGGTGTTTGGAATTGCATTCGGTGTTGCAGTTCAACGACGCGGAATGCCTCATGCGCCCATTCTGGCTGTAGTCCTACTGCTTGATTTTTGACCATCACCAACGACGACGGTAGTGCTTCTTTAAAGTCCAGAAGATAGTTTTTATTTGGCGAACCGTTGCCCTCTACCAAAATAGCAAATCGCTCAACCCCTAAACTTCCTGTTCCAGCAATACGACGTTTGACATCCAAAACTTTAAAGAAATCTGTCATATTATTCTTTTTGCCAAATTCTTCGATGTGCGTGGCAATGATATTTTCTTGTTCTTGTTCAATCTCGAAATATCTCTTTTCATTCGCATTGATGTTGCGTGTGCGCTTTTTTACATCGCTGCGTTCATCCAAAAATTCTTTGCGTGTTCGATACTGCGCAGCGTGGAGCAGATTCGCTACGATACCATGCGCTGACTCGCGCTCTACTGCGCCCGCCTTGCCATATTGCAAAGAAGCAGCGTAGCTGTCGAGAATAATGTGTGCAAGCGCGTGAGCGTCGTCTTGGCTCAGAGAATACGCTTCTGCCGCAACGAAGATACTCGTTACGAGGCGCGTAATTTCAAGGCTTGCTGGTGCAAGAACTGCTTCGTCAAAATCATTGATATCAAAATAGACTAAACGATTTGCACCTTTGTACGAGCCAAAATTTTCTGTGTGTAAGTCTCCACAAATCCAGACTGGAGGAGCTTTGAACGTACTTTCGAGCGACCAATCTTCATAAAAAAGATGACACGTTCCACGAAAAAAACTAAAGACATTTTCGCTCATTTTCTTATACTTTTGCTGCACCAGATGTGGTATTCTCCCATGATTATACGCCTCACACCGCTCAAGAATGCTTGATTGTGCTGCTGAGGGCGCGGGTACTGCTATTAAAGGCGATGTTATTCGTGTCTTTTTTGAGGAAGGGGTCGCTTGTTTCATATGGAATAGAATGAAAATAGTGCGAAAATACGTTGTTTGGCAATGAGATACGAGAACCAATGAGAATCGCAAGCAGACTAGGGAAAGGAAATTGTCCCATCTTCGATAAATTTTCCTTCATGTACTTTCCAAATAATGTATGTCCCGCTTGTAACGTCGCCTTTGTCGTCGAAGTCGAGCGAACCGCTTGCGCCATTGTAGTGAATATCTCCCCCTTTTGCAAGGATTGATGCGGCTTTGAGAAATTCGCCCACATTGATAGCTTGTGAATTGGTTTTGTGGTTTGCTACTTGCCGAATATGCGCGGCAATATCTTTCGGGTTCGCAGATTTTGCCTTGAGCATCGCATAGACCATTGTGTACACGGCATCATAGACCGTCGCTCCATATGAATTCGTTGATTCTGCTCCAAGCAAGGTAGCAAGCGAGCTAACGGAGAGTTCTGCAGCATCTCCTTTGGTTTCATGCGCCTTCAATGCTGCTGCAAATTTGTCATAGTTTGCATCATTTTTGGGGTGAATATACACAAGCCCCATCATGCCACGGATAGTAGATTGCGATGAACCAAACAAGAAATCATTGTTGTAATTCGCATCGCAGCCCATCAATGCTGGCTTGTAGTCATCGCTGATGTAGGGCGACAAAGCGTTTGCAATTTTTGAACCGTCCTCGCCATAGCTCACAATGTAAATTACTTGAGGTTTTTGTTTTACCAAAAGCTCCACAAGTCCCTTAAATTCAGTGTTTTTGTAGTCCTGTAAATCCGCATATTTCACCGAGACAAGCACTTTGCCACCTTTTTTCTGAAATGATTCGGTAAATGCTTTTTGTAGCTCGTTTCCGTAGGCATTATCTAAGTGAATAACTGCCGCCGTTTTATATGCCAAACTATCCATGATATGAGCTGCAATGCGCCCTTGAAAGACATCGGAGGGAATAGTCCGCCACACAAGGTCGTTATCGTTGAGTGCAGAAATCTTGGGCGATGATGACGAACCTGTCATAAGAAGTATGCCGTTTTCTATGGCAACATCGGCTGCCTTGAGCGTCATTCCTGAGCCGCCGGAGGTTATCACACACTTCACGCTATCGCTAATGAGCTGAGAAATAAGGGCTTTTGCTTTGGAGTAATCACGCTTTTCGTTATAGACTGGCACGAGTTCTAGTTTTTTGCCCAGCACCGTTCCTGCCGCATTAATTTCTTCCACCGCCATTCGCGCACCGCGTAGTTGCGTCAGTCCTGTGGGGTCGGAGGTTACGATACTAATACCAATTTTGATTGTTTGTGCAAAAAGCGATTGGCTGCTCAGGCATAGCACCATTGACACTGGCAAAACAAACAGACTGCTTGCCACCATCAATCGGTGGTATTTGGTGAAGAGAGAATGCAAAGAATAAACGCTCGTATTCATAGGCTATGTAAGTCGGGGTCAAAAAAAATACGCAATACAACCAGGCTACACAATCAGGCTACACCTTACTCATCATCTGCGTGTTCTTGCACGTTGTTTGCGAGCCACGCATCAATGCTATATCGCCCTGGACCGCTTACGAGCAGTGCAAAACCCAGCACGGCATATGTAAAAGCAAGTTCACCTTTCCGAGAAAAAGGGTCGTAATTCACATAAAACAGTGCTTCCACAACAGCAGAAAACACCGTCAAAACAACACAAACAAGCGCGGGACGCGAAAGAAAGCCAATAAATAAGAGCGCACCACCCAAAAATTGTGAAATAGTAAAAAAGCTGGAGACGAATTTTGAGAGCGGAATCCCAAAGGTCGTTAAATGATTAGTGAACGGGTCGAAAGAACGAAAAAGTTTATCCGAACCGTGATAAATCATAATAATACCAAGCCACATCCGAAGGAGAAGAATCACGGATTCACGTCCAAAAGGATGGGCAAGTTGGCGAAAAAGAGAGCGTAGCGTTTCGTTCAAATGATTCTCCTTCTTTGATTGTTCTGGGTTGAATACTGTGCTTTGAACTGTTATTTGATAAGAGTGGTTATGAAAAAGGTTTGATACAATTATTGAAATGCACATTTTTTGCGTTGTATAGTTTTCCACAAATCAGCGCATATTGGTAATATCGCAATGAAAGGTTTGGTGGAAAGGCATTGCTTTTTCACACTCGGTAACAATCCATATCTTTCGCAATCTACAAAATACCTCTGTGTTCTCAAATAGTAGGTTCAAACACAAAGACATTTATTCAGGCTGTGGATGAATATCTAGCGAGGTTGTAGATATAATGCGTAATGCGAATAAAAAAAATTACGTTAAGTCGTTGATTTTTTTAACATAAGGAATACTCGGACATTAAGTGGATACACTTCAAAGATATAGTGGCTTGAAACTTCTTGTCTGTAAGTGTTAGTGCGGGTTTCAGGTGAGAAACATAGGCAAGCAGTCTCAAGCCACTACTGACTTTAACCACTTATTGTTTTGCCATTTCTAAGGCAGGAATTAACCTAATAAACGGTGGAAGCGTCAACGTCATTAAATCCCAAGAAGCCCCTGCCTTAGGCGCGTGGGGTAATTCACGGAAATGAAACTGTGCGCGTGACAGAGTACCGCCCTTTATTCACGCGCCAAACAGTATAGGAACCGCTTGAAACATCGCCTTTATCATCAAATTCAATAGAACTGCTTGCACCATTATAGTTTACGCGCTTTCCTTTTGCTAGTAGCCCCAATGCTTTTGCAAGGTCGGTAGCAGTTACGGTTTCTGCCTGTGGTGCGGTGTTTGCCACTTCACGGAGATTTTTTGCAATATCACCAGAGGCAGTAGAATTTCCTTTTGCAATCGCTAAAGCGAGTAAATATGCGGCATCGTAGCTTGTAGAAACATATGTGTCGATTGTCTCGGTATCAACCAAGCCGTCTAGAATGCTTGCGGTATAGCTGCTCGTGTCTTTGCTTTGTGCAAGAAATTCTTTGAATCGTGCAAGAAATTTCTCATGTGTCGGATTGTTTTTCGGGCGAACATATGAAAGCCCAATCATTCCCTCAATCCCGCTTGGATTCACTGACATCAATAGATCATTACTATAATTTGCATCGCAGCCAATGAGCTGTGGTTTGTACTCTTTCGTCAAAAAATTATAAATTTGGGATTGCATCGTGATTTTTATCCCATCTTCAATATCAGAAATAATATAAACTGCTTGCGGCTTCTGAGAAAACAACGTATCCAACTGCTGGCGAAAATCAATATCACGATACGACTGCATTGGCGCATACTTTACAATATTAGTAATAACGCCGCCCAGTTTTGTAAAATTATCACGAAAGTTTGTAAATAAGCCATTTCCATAATTATTATCCACATATATCACAGCAGCTTTTTTGAGTTTCATGCTATCAAGCAAATTAGCAACGACGCGCCCCTGAAAGACATCGGATGCAGAAGTGCGCCAAACGAGGTCGTTGTCTTTGAGTAAGGAAATATCAGGCGATGTGGAAGAGGTTGCCATCATCAAAATATCTTTAACAACGGTATAATTTGCCGATTTTATCACTAAATCCGAGCCATCAGGAATAATCACGCTCGTAACGCCACTATCAATAACGGCTTTGAGAGCAATGTAAAAATTGTTATACACGCGATTCGAGCTGGAAGCCACAATGAGCGACAGTCTGCGCCCATTGATACCACCTGCTGCATTGATTTCTTCAAATGCCATTTGCACCGCCCGCACTTGCGGCAAATCCAGTGGGTCAGAATCAACAAAACACATTCCAACCTTAATCGGCGGCTGGGTTTCATTACTAATCACAATCGCTGTCTCTGTTTTTCCACCTTGTTTTGATGGGTCTTTGGGGTTTTTATTCTTTTGGGCGAAGAGTGAACCTCCCACAAACACCAATAATAGAAAATAAGTGATGGTTAGTTTGATATGATGTGGGGAGGTCTTCAAGCGGTTCTGCATTGTGATGAGTAAAAAATGAGAGAAGATTTGTACAGCATTGAGATAGACGACGACGGTACGACTCAATATCTTGTGGAGAAGTTTACTGTAAGGTGGGCTGTGTGCGCTTGGCAAGGCTATCTTTTGCTTTTTGGCTTGCTTTTTGGGCGGCAGCTTGGGCGGCTGCCCGCGCCTTGTCGCGGCGGAGTTTATTGTAGTTGATAGACTCGCTTAATTCAATGCCCTCGGCAATCCAGCCACGCTTGCGCAAGGTGTCTTCTGCACTCACATACCGTTCCTTGTTGGGAAGATTCCATCGCACTTCATGCGGAATTTGGGAGAGAGGAATCAGAGCCTCCTCGATGCTCATAATATCTTTGGGGAGCTTGATAACAACGTCTTTTGTCGAGCGAATATCCCACCACGGTCCACCTTTTTTGCGTGTATAATCAAACATATCAAGAATGATGACTGGCGTTCCCGTCATAGGAATAACCTTGCGCTGTACGGTATCAATTTTTCCTCCGCGCCCCCAAGAATACAGCCATTCC
>RDXM01000177.1:15149-18310 GCA_004292595.1 Candidatus Kapaibacterium sp.
CTTCGGCAAACTGCCGAACGCATGAGTGCGAGACTGGGCGACCAGGCATATCAAATTCGTGAAATGCACTTCCAGCAAACAAATGGAAATTCCACGTGTGCGGGAGAATCCATGAGGTATCAAGAGAGGAGCGGCGTAACTTGTCGCGCCAATTTAAGGTATAGCGTCCGGGAAATGTTGGTTTTTTTTCGCGCCCTGTATTGCAGGCAGCAAAGCGCACTAATCTTCCTTTTTCGTAGCACGCATAACACTGATATTTGTTGGAAACAAAAATCACTTTAGGAAAGGAATCTATCCAAGGAAAACGATGCGGAAAGAGAGAATAAAGCCGCAAGTCCGATGAAATCATGCTTGGAAACACGATAGTATCACCAACACGAAAATAACGAGTATTTTTACGATTTATCGTTGTCAAAGCTCTATAGGCAATCATTGATGAATCTTTAGCAAAAACACGCTTTATGGAATCCTGCATTGTACGGCTCGAAATCACACGCTGTGTAAAAGTAATGTTTGGGACACTATCAAGTGCATGGCGGTATATTCTCGCGTACACAGAGTCTTTTGTGATTGCTTGTTGCCGAAGAACCGCACGTATGGAATCTGTACGAAGACGTACTTGTTTGATAATATCTTCTTCATTATTTGTGCATCCAAAAAAAATGCTCCCTATACTCCCAAATATCAACCATTGCAAGTACAAAGCAGATTTGGAAAGCATCAAGAAAACGTGATACATTTTCCTTGTACTGCACTTTTTTGCAGATGCCTTGCTTAAAATACACATCAAAACAACGAAAATAATGAGCAATAACGAGGCTTAGATGTACTTCTTCACGATGTCGATAATATCATCGGGCCACATAGGTTTTTTTAAATAAGCGTTTGCTCCTGCTGCCAAGCCACGCTTCTCGTCTTCGGCGGTAATCTTTGCCGACAAAAAAAGAAACGGCGTTTTTGCAAATTTGGGATTCGCACGAATAGCCGCAAGTACTTGATAACCGTCTACTTCGGGCATTGCAATGTCGCAAATAATAATCGTGGGACTGTGAGCTTCGGCAAGTTTAATGCCATCGCGTCCGTTGTCGGCAAAATACGTTGTCATGCCTTCATTAGTTAAAAGGCGTTGTAAACCGCCGCGAATGGTTTTATCGTCTTCGATAATAAGAACAGAAGCCATAAACGAACCTTAAAAAATGAATGATGCTTAGATTGTTGCAAGAAATACAAGGAGCAAATTTACAGAATTTTACTAGTTTTCTGCTGAGAAAAGAAGAGGTTTGCAAAATTATTTTATGGCATCACGTAGCTGTGTCAGGTAGCTGTTATTCTCGTTTGGGCGATAGAATCTATCATTGCAGAGATAGTTACGCTTTGTCGTACTGCTTCAGAACACGAACATCAAACTACGCTTTGAAACCATCGAAAAAACATGACAATTAATTACGCTTTGTCGTACTGCTTCAGAACACGAACATCAAACTACGCTTTGAAACCATCGAAAAAACATGACAATTAATTTTCTTAATTTTCTTGAAACAAATCCAATCTTTTGTCGTAATTTTGGGCATGAAGCTTTTCCGACATATCGCATTGCTGATTGCAGCATTTCACCTTGTGTTTGCCACAAGTGGTGTGCCGCTTTCCTATATGTTTTGCGGCGAAGATTTTTGCTCATTATCCCTTGCAATGGTATCAACATCTCACCAAAGCCAGTCTTGTCCAGCATCCGATGAATGCCCAGTAAACACCGAAAAGTCTTGCTGCGCAGATGATAGCACCAACGATAGCACCTCCGATGAAATGCAATGCCATACAGAACTGCACGTTGTAAAACTTTCAGTTGATGCTGTCAATGCTTCTGTAGTACACGTGCCAAGCACTGTTGCTCCAGTTATTGCGATTGTTTCTATCGGTGATGCTCCTGCTCAGTCCGAGCATCCACACGCCTTGTACGCCTTCTCACTTGATAAACCTCCTCATCCGCATAGCGACCGTACTATCTTCTTTCGCTCTCTCCTGATTTAGTATTTTCTTTTTCACTCTGTTTATACAACGATTACATCAATGCTCGTATTGGTGAGTTATTCGGCTGTATGCTTTTTGCTCAAAGGCAAGAAGTGTTTTCCGACATTCATTTCGATATTTCATTCACAATCTTCTTACTCTATCAAGGTTCAAACTATGAAAACCTCACGTATTACCCGTGCGCTTATACTTTTTATTTGCGCAAATATCGTAACTATTTTTACCGTTTCTTCTATTGCCTTTGGTGCAGAAAAGAAAGAAAGCATCAAAGTTTGGGGGAATTGTGGTATGTGCAAAAAAACGATTGAAAAATCGCTCAACAGTGTAGAAGGCATAAAATCTGCATCATGGAATAAACAAAGCAAAATCTTAGAGGTGCAATTCGACGATAGTAAAATTTCTATCAAGCAAATTGAAGAAAAAGTAGCTGGTTCTGGCTACGACACGCAAAACGTAAAAGGCGACGATAAAGCGTATAAAAACTTACATGAATGCTGCCAATACGACCGTAAAAAATCATAAAATATCAATATATCTGAACAGAAGGGAGGTGAAATATCATGCGTAAACTTCTCGTAACAGTACTCGCAATCACAGCGTTTGCAACAGCAACAGCAAATTGTGCTGAAAATTCGTGCTGCAATCAATCATGCTGCGACGGCTCTTGCTGCCAAACAACACAGTGCTGCGATAATTGCAACACCTGCTGTGCTGATGGCAACTGCGATAATTGCTGCAACTAAGTTCATAACGAATCTCATTTGAACAAGATTTGCTCTCAAGCAAACTGTTCTCCGTAGGTAACAAAACTGCCTTCACGCCGTACACGTGGAGGCAGTTTTATTTTTTGTTTTTTTGGAGTTTGCGTGAGCATTTCATATCGAAATACAAAGAGCTTTTTTTGCTTTCTCTTGATTGTATGCGCTTTTCACTGTGTCCCTCTTTTAGTACATAATTCTTGAATTAGCAACTTATTAGTTATTTTGTGGCATTATTCACTTAAACATGGAGGAATTATGCCACGCGGAAGAAAACTGAGGTGCGCCCCATCCTTCGGACAGCAAAATGATGAATTATCGGTGTAGTTGGAGAGTGGCGGGGTTCCCCGCCGCGAAAAACACCGATGCTGGTGT